>NZ_BAAAFX010000023.1:0-31069 GCF_039523755.1 Tatumella terrea
ATGTTGAACATGGACCCTTTTTACATCATGCACTGGATCGATCAAGTAGTCTTAAACGATCGGCATTATCCTGGGGGATGGCTTTTTTTTGGCGGATGTTCTCTGCATCAGTGCTGATGCGGTCATTTACTGCAGAAACGGATTTGTGATCCGTTCGCTCCCCAGCGTGGATAACGGGCCATGGCCGGGGATAAACGTTATATCATCCCCTAACGGTAACAGTTTTTCCCTTATCGAGGTCATTAACTGCTGATGATCTCCCTGCGGGAAATCACTGCGGCCCACCCCGCCTTTAAAAATCACATCACCGGAAAATAACAGTTTATTTTGCCGATCCAGCAAGACGATATGTCCGGGCGTGTGTCCGGGACAATGTAATATTTCAAAGGATACCTTACCTAACGAGAGCGTCTCTCCTTCCTCCAGCCATTGATCGGGCTGTAAAGGGGCACAATAGGGAAAACCAAACATCTGGCTCTGCTGTGGCAGGGCATCCAGCAGGAATTTATCCCGCAACTGCGGGCCGATAACCGGTATGTTGTAAAATGCGGCCAGTTCGGCGGCGGCCCCGACATGATCAAGATGGCCGTGGGTAAGCAGAATCTTTTCCGGCGTTCGTTGCAGGTCGCTGAGTACCTTTTTTATCACCCCGGCATCCCCGCCGGGATCGATAATCGCCGTATTTCCCTGTGCCTCACACCAGACGACGGAACAATTCTGAGAAAATGCCGTGACCGGAATGAGGGTGTAATTCAACTGACTCAATGCCTGAACCTCTTTTCTGAAACACCGGTTATTGCCAGTGTCTGACCGGCCCGGTGTCGATATGAACAAAATTACTTTTCGGATAGTAGCCTACCCCGCCGGCACCCATTTTCAATGCCGCAGAGCGCACCATCGCCAGCTGAACACCTTCAATATGAAAGTCCATCGCCTGGCCCAGCGTATGGTAACTGTGTTTTGCCACTCCGCTACCGGTCGAACGTAATTTATTATTAGTCGCCAGTGAACGATAGCCGGAAATCAGCTGAACCGGTTTGCGGGTACCCAGCATAACCTGTAGCCGGTAGAGTTGCTCGAACAAATGCGGGTCGATGTTCTTTACCTTATTCGCCCGGTAATCACGGAAAAAATGATTCAGGCGTGCCAGTTCACTTTGATTATATGTTTGACCGTTAAAAAACTCGGTTTTCATCGTTTCACCGGTATGCATATTACTGAGCGTGAGTATACGGGGGCGGGCGGCAGATAACGAGGCTTCAGCCAGGCCAGGGAGTAATGCCAGCCCTGCGGCGGCGCAACCTGACAAGATGATTTTTCTGCGTTGGGAATCAAATTTATCCATGGTGATCTATAACCTGAGTGACAGCGGAACAAAAAACAGACAATGGCACATTAACCAGATGTCTCAGTCACGTCAATACAGACCCGGGGAATATCATCCCCGGCCCGACAATAAGGCAGCCAGAGGGCGTCATCCGGGCCGGCTGGCAGGATGACGTCTCGTTGTGGTGGGCGGTTAAAGAATAAATTTTTCTGCAGGGGCAAGACTGCTCTGCCCCCGGCGAACCAGATTATCGTAATTGTAGATATCGGTACGGAATTGCGGTTGACCATCTTCGCCTACCCAGGCGGTCAGATAATAGAGGTTAACCGGAATTCGATAGCGGATAGCCAGATAGCGGGTACTCCCTTCCTGAAGAGCGCCGGATATCCGGCTGCTATCCCAGCCTACATTTTTCAGCAGGATCCCTGCGAGTTCAGCAGCCTTATTAATACGCACACAACCTGAACTTAGTGCCCTGACATCACGCTGAAACAGCATATGGTTCGGCGTATCATGTAAGTAGATGGCATCAGAACTTGGCATATTAAATTTATAACGTCCCAGCGCATTCTGTGGCCCGGGGGCCTGACGCACACGGTAAGGGAATGTCGCGGGATTTACCGCCGCCCAGTTAATGCTCTCCGGACTGATCACCTGAGCATCAGCATTCCACCCTGATAACAGGGTGAAGCCATGCTTCATCAGGTAATCCGGATCACTCTTGGCTTTCGGGACAATATCGCCACGGACCAGACTGGTGGGGACATTCCAGGGCGGATTGAGCACCACATCATTCAGCGCGCTACGCATCAATGGTGTTTTCCTGTCCGGCCGTCCGACGATAACCCGTGAGCTGAGGATCGTTTTCCCCTGCTCGTAATAGCTCATCGAAAAGTTAGGGATGTTGACCATAATGCCGTTATGCATATCGTCCGGCAGCAATCGCAGACGTTGCATGTTGAGTGCCAGCAGACCGGCACGCATCCGTGGCGTCACGTTTAACCACTCGCGGGTCATCGGTCCGATAACGCCATCCGATGCCAGGCCCTGCCATTGCTGAAAACGTTTCACCGCTTCCACCAGTTCAGGACCGTAAACATCCTCAGGGTTCACCGCCGGAGTCAGTGCCGGGGACGCGTTCCCGTTGCCTGCCGGGGCACTGCCCTGCGAAGAAGTCGTGCCGGCGAGGGGTTTCCCCGGCAGTAAGGCGCTCTGGCTGCCTGACGCTGTCGCCGGCGCGGCGGATTGCTGCTGAGCAGAGGTGTCAGCCACCGGTGTCTGCGGTACAGATACCGGAGCATTTGCACTGAGCATACCACTGCGGATTAAAATCGTGCGCAGTGTCGGGATCTCCGGGCTGCTTTCGCCCGGTCTGATAGAGATGCGGTTGGTCAGATAAGGCCATCGCTGATCCTCTGATAAGAGTTTTTTCAGCGCGGCCTGCATCGGCAGGTACTGAGGGTGACGAGGCATCAGAGAATCCATAAACACCCGCTCATTACGGGAGGTTATCGATGACTGCCAGCGGGCAATATCGCCGGTCGGGGGTAATGCCAGACTGTAAGGCGTGTCCCCGTATAACCAGCTTTCCCCTTTTATCGGGGCGCCGGCAGTAAACTGCAGATATCCCAGCATGGCATCCGATAGCAGGACATCACGCTCCATCCCGGAGATATCACTGCGTGACAGCCAGCTGACCCACTGACCGAACTGTGGCTGAACACCGGACAACGCGACTTCAGCCAGCTGTTGCTGAAATTTTTCGACCGCCACCGGATCCTGCCACATCGGTTGCATATGCCGGGACTGATAAAGTGAGGCTAAAGTGGATGAATAATAAAGATGAACTCCGGCAGGTAACGCCGCGATGACCGCATTAAAATTGTGTCTTACCGGTACAGAATGCTCACCGGAAGTATGCACCGGATGACCGGTAAGTGTCTGAGCAGCAAATAACGAGGTTACCGGTGCCAGCATCAGTGAAAAACTACACAATATCGTTACAGGCCGTAATTTAAGACCATTATTCAACATCCCTGCCCCCTTATGTCTTACCGTAATGACTACATTAGCCCGGATTTTTCTTCTTTACACGAATAAGCGCCACTAAAACAATAAAACGGTATTTGCTGAAAAACAAATACCGTTTTATGTCATTTATTTACCGGAATTGCGACACTCAATGTTGAGGTGCCGGGCCGCCGGATGCTGTGCTCACGGAAGGCTCGGGAACAAATCCCCGCAAGCCGACGACATGAACGTGTTCGGTGTTATTCACCACTTTACGGACCAGTTTATAGGTGGTTCCCTTCTCCGGACTGATATTTTCCGGCGCAGCGATCACCAGTTGCATATCCAGACGTTCGCACAGTTCAAACAGAGTCGCTATTGAGCGACCATCCAGTCGGGCCGCTTCATCCAGGAACAGCAGACGACAAGGGGAAATATCCTTGCCACGCAGACGACGGGACTCTTCTTCCCAGCTCTGCACGACCATGACCAGGATGGACATCCCGGTACCGATCGCTTCCCCGGTCGACAGCGCCCCGCTTTCTGCACGTAACCAGCCATCTGACCCACGATTGACCTCAACTTCCATTTCCAGGTAGTTACGGTAATCCAGCAGCTCTTCACCGATGACCTGTGGTGTCCGTTGTCCCATATCAATCTGCGGGTTCAGACGCTGATACAGTTTGGCCAGCGCTTCTGAGAAGGTCAGACGCTGGCTGTTAAACAGATCCTGATGCTGCTCATGATCATTGGCCAGCGTTTCCAGTAATACGGAGTGAGCTTCCCGCACATTTACGTTCAGGCGCACACTGTTCACCTGGCCGAAACTGACGCCCTGAAGCCCCTGGTTGAGCTGACGGATGCGGTTCTGTTCACGCTGGATGGTTTTGCGCAGAATATTTGCCGCACTCCGTGAACTGATCGCCAGATGTTTCTCGCGGGCGGTCAGCTCTTCTGTCAGACGGTTAAGTTCAATCTCCATCTGCTCGATGGCTTCTACCGGGTCATCGGTACGGATGATATCCTGACGGATACGCTCACGCAGATGCTGGTAAACGGCGATAAAGAATCGGATCTTACGTTCCGGGTATTTCGGATCTTCGGATAATCTCAATACATCACGCAGATGCTCATTATCCGCCACCGCCAGACGTAATGCCCCGAGGGCCTTATCCGACATAGAACGTAATTCATCCCCGCCCAGATAGGCCAGCTCACGGCGGTGCAGGCGGCGTTCGATACCGTTATCCTTCACCAGACGCATGACCGTGCACCATCCGGCTTTCGCACGCACGACCTGTTCACGCTGCTGAACGTAATCCCGCTCCAGTTTGCGCAGGCGTTTTTGCAGTGCATCCATTTCGGCTTCACAGAAAGAGATCTGCTTCTCCAGCTGGTTACTGCGGGCACGGTTACGGCTCAGTGACTCATAGAGTTCATCGCGACGCGATTTAGCCCGTTCTTCTGCACGAACATCCGCAGCCACACCGATAGCCTGCATTTCAAGGTGCAGTTCTTTCAGCATATCCTGTTTTGCTTCGTACGAACTTTTAAGCGATGCCAGAACCTGAGTATATTGGGTCAGCATCGCCTGATGCTCACGCAGCCTTTCGCGGGCATGGGCACGTTCACCTTCAGCCTGCTCCAGTTGCTTACGCAGTTTATTACTCAGGTCACTGTTACCGTCCACCATGCTGCCGGAATCGGAGTAACTGAAGTGAGCGCGGCGCTGAATAACCTCAGTCAGCGCAAACGACTGCTGACGATATTCACGCTGTTTTTGCTGCGCGGTCTGATAATCGGCCTGCAGTTGCTCGTGCTGCTGCGGATCGTTTTGCAGCACCGACAACATCGACTCAAGTTTGTTAATCCGTACGCCGTGCTGATGCAGGAAGCGGGAGGCTTCCTGCGCCTCTTCCACCTGCTCACGGATCTCTTCATAACGATCCGCCAGCGTTTCGTCCAGCAGCAGGCTGACCCGCGGAAGCAGCCGGTTGAGTTTTGCCACCCCGTCTTTGGCAGATTCATACTGCTGACGCTGCTGAACCGTCTCACTTTCATGCTGATTCAGTGCGCGTTCCACATCCAGACGACGGGCATTGAGTTCCCGGATCTGCTGTTCAGGATCTTGCTCGAAGGCAATGGCCAGGTGGCTGCCGATAAAGCGGCTGAACGACTGATGTAAGCGCTGGGTTTTCTGAACATCGAACGACAACGTCGCGTAGGTTTCAGCCAGTTTATCCCGCTCGTTATACAGCAGTTCCAGCTGATTTTCGCGCGCAGCACGGCCGAAAAGCGGGACTTTCGGGAAACGGGAATAACGCCATTGACGGTCGGCCACTTTAACAATGACGGCGCCATCCAGTTCATCCGCACTGAAGACACTGTCATCAAACGACTGCGGATCCCCTTCGATCAGGTACAGATCTTCCGGACACTCTTCGAGACCGGCCAGTTGTTCCTGAATCAGCGACAGGTCAGGAACGACAATCGCATGGCGGGAAGGCCCGTAGAGGGCTGAAAAGTACGGTGCATCGTCGAGGGTAACGTCGTCGTAAATTTCAGACAGTAGCACCCCGCCGAAACGTTCAGCCAGTTGTGTCAGTCGGGCATCCTCAGCACCGCCGGGCTGGCTCAGCCGCTCAATTTGTTGTTCCGTTTCACGCTTACGGGCAGCGATGGCATCACGTTCAACCGTCGTTTCACGCTCTTTCTCCAGCAGCTGCTGCATGTAACCGGTCACCTGCTGACTGCTGGTCAGCGCCTGGCCGGTCTGCTCGCTGAGCTGAGTCAGGATCTCCTGTGCCGCCAGCCAGTGTGGTGCTTTGCTGGTCAGTGACGTGATTTTTTCGCGGATCTGGCTCAGTGTCTGACGCAAGGTCAGACGGTGTTCTCCGGCGTCGGCAACCCGCTCTGACAGCGATTCGATCTGTGCTTCCAGTTCACGGTGCAATCCGTCCAGAGCATCGGCATCGTACTGACGCCCCTGGCTTTTACAAAATTCCGCCAGTAAACGCTCCGCGTCGTGTTGTTCGCGTAAACGTTGCTCCAGTTCAGACAGGCGTAGGCGCAGGGAGGATAATTCATCGGCATAATGGCGCTGATTGGCGGCATCGCGGATGATCTCGCGACCGGTTTGCCAGGCTTCATGGCGCCCTACCGGGCCGGCAATCTGATTAACCAGGGCCAGTGCCTGCTCGAACTGACTGTGCGCGGCATCAGCAACACTCAGTTTCTGTTCCAGAGTCAGTAACAGCTCCGTGGCTTCTTCTTCTCTGGCGCTGAAACGCTGCTGCCACTCTTCGGCATTTTCCAGGGAAAGATCAGAAATGCCACACAGTTCGCGGGCGCGCTGTAATGCCTGAATGGCTTGCTGGTACTGAATCGCACGGGTTTGCTGAACATCCAGTGCCTGCTGAAAATCTGCTAGCTGGCTCTTCAGCTCATCCACTTCCAGTTCAGCATCTTCTGCACGCTGCTGGTTATCTTCATGGATTTCTTCGGCTTCGGCCACCACTTCCTGCTGCTCTTCCAGCCGGTAACTGAGTTCTTCCAGTTCACCTTCATAGCGCGTGATCTTTTCCTGCTGACGAACAGCCGTCTGAACCAGGTTCAGGTGATCACTGGCCGCCTGATATTCGGCTTCGGATTCTTTTTCCGAGCCGGACAGTTCAGCCAGCTCGCGTGCCATTTCCACATGACGGTACTGACCGCTCGCCAGTTCCTGACGGCCGGTAAATAGCTCATTACGTAATAACAGCGCGCCATCGAGGTGCGTACGTCGCTCGTTGGCATGACGCATATAATCGGCGGCAACATAATCGGTCGCTTCGGTGATCAGGTGCTTAAATAAATTACGGTCAGACTGGGTTACCCGAATGGCTTCGAGCGTCATCCTGTTTTCACGCAATGCGGCTTCCATGTCCTGGAAGGCCTTACGCACACCGCCGTTTTCAGGTAACAGATAGTCACGCAGTGAGCGGGTGATGGCGCTGGAAATACCGCCATATAACGAGGCTTCAAGCAGACGATAGAATTTACTACGGTCACCCTGGGTACGCAGACGACGGGCAACGATACCCTGCTCGAACATCATGCTGTGATAATCGGTTACCGAGTTGTACTGACGAAAAGTGATCCCTTCCTGAAGCTCCAGACGCTCTTTCACTTC
Source organism: Tatumella terrea (assembly GCF_039523755.1). NCBI lineage: Bacteria > Pseudomonadati > Pseudomonadota > Gammaproteobacteria > Enterobacterales > Erwiniaceae > Tatumella > Tatumella terrea. The sequence goes on from NZ_BAAAFX010000023.1 coordinate 7,509, forward strand.
ATTCAGCGACAGGACTTTTGCCTGACGAGAGTTCACCACCTCGGTCAGCAACTCTGTCGGGTTTAATTCTGCCGGGACATCATGCAGGCTGAAAGGCCGGATATCGACTTTCTTATCACGCCCGGTCACCTGCTGCAGACGCACACCGGCAATGACCCGCTGTCCGCGTGAGTTGATCACATCGAGGATGGAATAACAGACACCGGCCCGCAGTTTTCCGTGCAGCCCTTTATCCCGGGAACCACTAGTGGCCCCCGCTTCGGTGGTATTACGGAAATGCAGCAGAGTCAGATCCGGAATCAACGCGGTCACAAATGCTGCCATGGTGGTGGATTTACCCGCACCATTACCGCCGGATAACGTGGTTACCATATTATCGAGATCAAAGGTCCGGGCAAAAAAACCGTTCCAGTTAATCAATGTCAGCGATCGAAACTTTCCACGTTCAATCATTCCTCGTCATCCTCCCCGCTTTCTGCGGAATCTTCACTGAACTGCTCATTTTCTGCCTCCGTGCCACGGCCTGCCGGGTCTGCTGTTTCCGTCTTCTCCAGGGAGACGGCTTCACCATCACGGATTAACCGCAACTGGGCTTCACGCGGTTCATCACCGCTACGGACTTCAGCACCAAAGCGGAATACCGATTCCATAATGCGGAACTTAGAGTTGTCATTCCCCATAAACCAGACCATCCCCAGCCGGCGAAGGCGGTTCAGGGAAGCCCTGACTTTCTCCTGCAGTCGGGTACGATCCAGATCAGAGCCGGTCGACCGCTGGTTAACAAAGCGCAGCAGTTTGCTTTCGTCAGCCAGTGCCAGCAGCTCATCGTAGAGTTCCTGCTGGGTAAAAATGCCCTCATTCGCCAGCCGTTCCGGGCTCAGGTAGAGGTAGCACAATATTTTACCGACCATCATGTCCAGCTCAGATAACACTGAGCGGGCAATCAGCGTGGTAGAACGTGGACGCAGATAGAAAAATCCTTCCGGGGCACGGACTAACTCCACGTGGTACCGGGCATAAAACTCTTCCAGTTCTGCCTGAAAATCCATCAGGAAGGCATGATTATCTAATTCTTCAAATCCGATATGACGCCCGGCCCGTAACTGGCTATCCAGCGCAGGAAAAACCGGGTTTGCCAGTGCCTGTGCCAGCTTAAGCGGCATCACTTGTTCAATATTTGTCAATGACATGTGCCTGCACCTTGGCTCCGTAATCATTAATAGACTGCCACTGCGCAGGTAACCCTGCTAAGTCGGCTTCAGAAACGCCCAGACTGACTGCCTGATCGATAATAATTCTGGCTAAATCAAAATGTCTCGCCCGTGGATACTGAGCCAGATAGTCGCGCATCACGGTCGCCAGGTTCAGCGGTATCGCCTGTTCCTTATAGACACGCAGAGCTTCTTCAATCATGGCCATCAGCTGTTCTCTGATCTCATTGAACTCTTCAAATTCAAGTTCATTCGGCAGTTCGCCGGTGACTTCATCATTACGTAAGAGCAGTTCATCTTCACGGGTATCGAATAAACGATCGGCGCTGGCATAGCTCAGCCCCCATGGCGCATCGAAATAACCTTGTATCGATTGTCTTAACCGCTGGGCAAAGACGCGATTTTTATCCATATCAATCGCAGTACGGATAAATTTATGTACATGCCGATCATACCCGATCCAGAGATCGATCGCCTGCTGGCCCCAACTGGTGATACGGTCGAGTTTGTTTTGCAGATCAAACACCAGTTTATCCACAAACCCCAGATCCGGGCTGTTCAGTGTCGCATCCTGAATCCGCAGCAGATTGGCTTGTAACTTATCGCCCGCAGCCTCCAGCGTATCCTGTAATTCACGCAGAATACCGGAGGTTTCAGACAGCAGGAGTTCACAACTGGAGATCGCCGCCCGCCAGTCTTTATTCAGCAGGGCCGCAATATCTTCTTTTACCCCCTGCTGCTGTTCATCCATCGACCGCTGTGTCAGATCAATACTGTCAAAGATCTCCGCGACAGAATATTTAAGCGGAGCAAATACATTCCGATGCCAGTGGAATTCATCCCCGTTTTCTTCGGCCGCATCCGCAGCACGCTTAAGTTCATTGGCGACGATAGAGAGCTGCATCGACAATCGTAAGGTCGAAAACTCACGCTGCCGGATATAATAGTCGGTAATACCGATACCGAGTGGCGTCAGACGGTAGATCGCGTGTCCGTCAGCCTGTTCGCTGGTAAAACGGTTTAACAGCCGCTGACGTACCATGTCATTAATGGCGTTGTTCGCTCTGGCCTGAACGGTTTCTTTGGTCTGTTCAAAGGCTTTACTGACATGACGGAAGCCGTCGATCAGTTCGCCTTCGCTCAGTTCACCATCCATCCGTTCGCCATTTAATGTCGCGATTGTCAGCAGGAAAGCCAGACGCTCCGTAGGCAGCGAAATTGAAAAATCGCTTTTACGGGCCCAGGAGACCAGTTCCGGGATCGTCTGGGAGAAATCACTCATAATTGATCCTTCTGCAGTGGTTTGCGCGCAGTGACGTGAATATAGCGCCCCAGACTCAGGTACGGTTCCTGCCGGCTGAAGCGTCTTTCCATTTCAAGGATCCCGTCAAAGCCATTAGCACTGGGGGGCATATCACGAATAAAATCACTGAACACACGGATCCCTGCCCGCTGTTCAATAATAAATCCGCATTCGGTTAACCAGTGATACACCTGTACGGGGTCACGGGGATAATCCGGGGACAGTGTCCGTCTTTTACGTTTTTTCATATCTGCCCGTAAATAGCCAAAATTCCCCAGTGTCAGGTTCTGCATCACCAGACCATTCAGGTTATAAAACATCAGCGATAACACCCCGCCGGGGGCTAACACATTATAGATTGCCTTCAGCGCCGTTTCAGGTTCGGCCACCCATTCAAGCACAGCATGAAACAATACCAGATCCGCGGGTTTATCCAAATGGTCTGCAATATCCTGCACCCGCATTTGTTTAAAAACCATGTTCCCGCTGACACCCAGACGCTGCGCATTTTCTTCTGCACGTTCCAGCATCTTGCCGGAAACGTCCCCCAGCAGGATATGGTGCCCGCGGGCCGCCAGCCCGCAGGAGATTTGTCCCATCCCGCCGCCGGCATCGACTATCGACAACGGGCCTGCCGGGAGCGTCGGTAAAATCTCATCGAGCTCATCGCGAAGAATTGCCTGGCGGATCTGACCTTTCGCGGTGCCATAAATGTTTTGAGAAAACTTCTCCGCAAGATCATCGAAATTACGATCCTTCATGACAAAAGCTCCGGATGGGTCACGTAAGAAATATGCTATTTTGTCACAGGTCTTGTAAGAATGAATCTTTCATCCTTTATATTGCTACCGGCTGCTGTTTTTTCAGACAAAACTGGTGATATTTATGCTTTTTATGCTCAAAAAAATGATCGGGGGAATGCTGTTGCCTCTGCCGCTGCTCCTTATCTGCATGGGGCTGGCGCTTTTATTATTATGGTTTACGCGTTGGCAAAAGACGGCCCGGATATTACTTTCAGTCAGCTGGGTTATTTTATTACTGTTAAGCCTGCAACCCGTCGCCGATCGCCTGCTGGCCCCGCTGGAGTCAGAGTATCCGACGCTTCGCGACGGGCGGCCCGGTGACTATATCGTCGTATTGGGTGGCGGATATACCTATAACCCCCGCTGGGCACCGGGATCCAATCTGATCGGCAACAGCCTGCCCCGGGTGACCGAAGGTGTGCGGTTGTGGCGTCTCTCTCCGGGAGCGAAGATGATCTTTACCGGTGCCAGAGCGCAGGGAAATCCGCGCAGTAATGCCAGTGTGGCTGCAGAAGTCGCTGAATCACTGGGCGTCCCGCCACAGGATATCATTCAGCTGGATAAGCCCAAAGACACTGCAGAAGAAGCCGCGGCTGTCCGGCAACTTATCGGTAATCATCCACTGATCCTGGTCACATCCGCCAATCATCTGCCAAGAGCGATGCAATTTTTCCGCCAGCAAGGATTAGCGCCTGTTCCTGCACCGGCAAATCAGATGGCCATCACCAGCCCCCTGAATTTTTGGGAAAAATTAACCCCCTCCCCGCTCTGGCTGTCACACAGCGAGAGAGCATGGTATGAAACACTGGGAAGAATGTGGCAGAGCCTGACAGACAAGGCCTGATTGTTGTGGTTATTCGAGCCAGGGAAGCAGGTTATCCCTGGCCTCAGAATATAATTCCGTCGAAAACGGGCGATTATGAATTAACTGCTCCACCTGGTCCCATAGGCGATAGAGCGAACATCGCCAGATAAACCCCTCATCAACGCCGTATTTTTTCAGATAACACTGTAACAGGCTCTGTTCCCGGGGCGAGTTTTGTAAGCGAAAAAGTTCATACTCTGCCGGTGCCCAGAGCACTCTTCCCGGTTGTACCATTGCCAGCAAATGCCCTGTACGGGGATCTTTAATAATCGTATTCAGGGTCAGGTTGCCATGCACCAGCACATTAGGGGCATTAAGATCAGCAAATAACGTCTCATGGCAGAGCAGACTGCGGTGCAGCAGTTGCTGGTCGTCAGCCGGGATCGCCGTTTGACGTTTCTGCCGCAGCAACGCGAGGAGCACGGAGGTGTGTTGAAGATACCAGTCAGGCCAGCGGATTTTCTGAGTGCTGTCGACATAGCCACTCATCCCGTCTGCGGAATGTGAGTGCCACGCCCCCAGCCCTTCCGTAATTTGCTGTGCCAGTGTCTGCCATTGTTCAGCCGAAGAGGCCGGGGCTTCAGCAGAGATGCCTCCGATACGCCCCATCAGCAGTAATTCATGAAACGGCAGCCGTTCACTGACGACGACACCATAGACGACGGGGACAGGGATTGTCCCTTTCTGACGCAACAGCATCAGCTTTCTGGCTTGCTGTTCGGCCAGACCAGGCTGAGAAAAACAGCGTACGGCCATCGGCATCGCATGACCTGACCGGTCATAAATAGCGTACAGACAGGATTGTGACTGGCAATGTAGCGTCTCAATCCGGCTGATCGATTCCCCGAGGATCAGGCTGAGTTCTGCCTTTAACAGTTCCATTTTTCCTCCTGATAAGCTGCATCTCATGGCCCGCTATCAGGGACATTTCGTCAGCCTTTCTTCTGCCTGCCGAACCGGAAATGATTACTTTTCTGCCAGAATCTCTCGCACACGCTCAAGATCTGCCAGGGTATCCACACCCACTTGCGGAGTTTCCAGCGCGACATCCACATGTATTTTTTCACCGTACCAGAGCACCCTTAACTGCTCGAGCAGTTCGATCTGCTCCAGCGCGCAGGGCTGCCAGCGGATATAACGGCGGATAAACCCGGCACGATACGCATAAATACCGATATGTCTTAACAGGGTGTCACCAATCGTCTCCCGTGACGCAGCATAACGTTCACGATCCCAGGGGATCGTGGCGCGGGAGAAGTAAAGCGCATAACCCTGATGATCGGTCACCACTTTAACGGCGTTCGGGTTAAACGCTTCTTCTGCTTCTGTCACAGGAACCGCCAGGGTCGCCATGCCTGAGCTGGCCTGTGCCAGGTTTCCGGCCACCTGACGAATGATCGCCGGCGGGACCAGAGGTTCATCCCCCTGCACATTCACAATAATGGTATCGTCAGCCAGCTGACAGGTATCAATCACCTCAGCCAGTCGCTCAGTCCCGGAATTGTGATCTTCACGGGTCATACATACTTCACCCCCCGCGGCAGTGACGGCTTCAGCCACCGCAGGATGATCTGTCGCCACGATCACACGGTCAGCACCGGAGGCCAGCGCCTTATGCAGCACGCGGACAACCATCGGCAGGCCATTAATGTCGACCAGAGGTTTTCCGGGCAGACGTGTAGACGCATATCGGGCAGGAATGATGACCACAAAACTCATGACAGGCTCTCATCCGCTGTCAATGTACGGGCTTCATTTTCAAGCAGAACGGGAATACCGTCACGCACCGGATAGGCTAAGCCATCAGGTTTGCAGACAAGTTCCTGCTGTTGCTGGTTATACTGCAATTTACCATTGCAGACCGGGCATGCCACTATTTCGAGTAAACGGTGATCCATATTTCCTCCATCACGGACCGCGGGGACTGAACGCTAGCATATCACAGCCGCCCGGGAGGAAACATGGTTTGTCATGGCCGGGAAAAGAAAACAGAGGCCATCAGGCCTCTGTCAGAGAACGGGGTTCAGGGGATCACAACCGGTATTATGGTCGCTGGCTGAGGCGGACGACTTTATCCAGTAACGCCGGTGCGGCTTCCCCGCTCAGTCGCGCCGTCACCGGCAGATACCACCAGTTGGCCCGGGCAAACTGGCGGCATTTTACCGCATCCTTCTCGGTCATCAGCAGTTGCTGTTCGCCGGTAAGCAATACCTCGAGTTCCTGTGCTGAATAGGCATGATGGTCAGCGAAAGCAATTTCGGCCTCCGGGGTCACACCGCGGGATTTCAGTGTTGAAAAGAAACGGGGAGGATGGCCAATACCCGCCATGGCGACGATATTCGTCAATGACGACAGTGGCCGGGTTTCACCACTGAGTAAATTGACCGCCTCTCCGGAGACCAGCTGCATGGTAATTTCACCGTCATGAGCTTCACCCCCATTGGTCACTACCGCATCCACTTCCTGCAGGCGTGATGCACGCTCGCGCATAGGCCCGGCAGGCAGCCACCAGCCATTGCCAAACCGTCGCATACCATCGACGACCACGACTTCGAGGTCACGCCGTAACGCATAGTGCTGTAACCCGTCGTCAGTAATAATCACTTCGACCGGTGATGATTTCAACAGAGCTGCCACCGCGTCCGAACGCCGTGGCGCGACGGCGACAGGCACGCCGGTGCGCTGATAAATCAGCACCGGTTCATCACCGGCCTCCGCTGTAGTGGTTGTGTCTTTCAGGACAAGAGGATAACGTTCTGATTTTCCGCCATATCCCCGGGAAACAACCCCTGCGGAAATGCCTCTGGCTCTGAGTTGTTCCACCAGCCAGATAACCACCGGTGTTTTACCGTTACCACCGGCGGTCAGGTTACCTACCACAACCACCGGAACGGGCGCCTGCCAGCTTTTACGCCAGCCACGGCGATAGCTCCAGCGGATAACGGCCGTAACCGCACCATACAGCAGGGAAAATGGCAGCAGCAGCCGCCACCAACCTGACTGTCCGCTCCAGAGGCGCTCAATCATTGCCCGAACTGCATGTTATGAAGCTGGGCATAAGCCCCGCGTTTCTCCAGCAATTCTGTGTGAGAACCGCGTTCGATAATGCGCCCGTCTTCAACCACCACGATCTCATCCGCATTTTCGATGGTCGACAAACGGTGAGCAATCACCAGGGATGTTCTGTTTTTCTGCAGTTCATCCAAAGCCGACTGGATCGCGCGCTCAGATTCGGTATCGAGTGCCGAGGTTGCTTCATCCAGGATCAGGATAGGACAATCGCGCAATAACGCCCTGGCGATGGCGATACGCTGACGCTGCCCGCCGGATAACAGAACACCGTTTTCACCGATCACCGTATCCAGGCCGTGTTCCATTTTGCCGATGAAGTCCATGGCATGGGCCATTCTGGCAACACGTTCGACATCCTCACGGCTGTATTGTGACTCACGGGCGTAAGCGATGTTATTGGCAATCGTGTCATTGAACAGGTGCACATTTTGCGACACCAGCGCCACCTGGTTACGTAATGACTGCAGGGTATATTCTTTCAGATCATGGCCATCCAGCGTGATTTCACCGGACTGAATATCGTAAAAACGGGTCAGCAGACTGGCAATGGTCGATTTACCCGAGCCGGAGCGGCCTACCAGGGCGATAGTTTTACCGGCCGGCAGATCCATAGAGATATTATGTAATGCCGGTATTTCACGGCCAGGGTAACAGAAGGTCACATTACGGAACGCGATGTCTCCCCGGGCACGGGAAATCACACGGGTACCGGTATCCGTTTCCTGCTCAGAGTCCAGGATGGTGAATAAGGTCTGGCAGGCCGCCATACCGCGCTGGAATTGCGCATTCACGTTGGTCAGTGACTTCAACGGACGCATCAGTGCAATCATCGAGGAGAAAACGACAGTAATTGTCCCTGCGGTCAGCGTATCCATGACTGCCGGGAAACTCGCAGCGTACAGGATAAACGCCAGTGCCAGCGAGGCAATCAGCTGAATAATCGGGTCTGAAATAGAAGAAGCGGAAACCAGCTTCATCCCCTGCTGTCGCATGCGGTTACTGACGACATCGAAGCGTTTAGTCTCAATTTCCTGCCCACCAAAGATCAGGACTTCTTTATGCCCTTTGAGCATCTGCTCGGCACTGGTGGTGACCTGCCCCATCGTGTTCTGCATGGTCTTACTGATGTTACGGAAACGTTTGGAGACCAGGCGGATAGCAAAAGAGACAATCGGCGCCAGTACGATCAGGATCAACGACAGCTGCCAGCTATAGTAGAACATCATGATAAACAGGCCGATAATCGAGGCCCCTTCCCTGACGACCGTCACCAGCGCACTGGAAGAGGACGAGGCTACCTGTTCAGAGTCATAGGTGATTCGGGAAAGCAAGGTCCCGGTCGATTGCTGGTCAAAGAAGGCCACCGGCATTCCCATCATATGAGCAAACAAGCTGCGACGCATCCGCATGACGACATTACCGGAAACCCAGGAGATGCAGTAACTTGAGACATAACTGGTGATGCCACGCATCAGCATCAGGCCAATCACGGCTAAGGGCATCCAAATTAAAACGGATTTATCGGCTTTACCAAACCCGTCATCAAGCAGAGGTTTAAGTAACGATAACATCAGGGTGTCACCGGCGGCATTTAGCACCAATGCAATCGCTGAGACGATCAGTCCCGCCTTATGGGGGGCGATCATTGGCCAGAGCCGACGGAATGTCTGCCACGTTGAGAGATCTTTATCTGAATGCATTATTTCTTCACGTTGTTTGAGATTACCGGCTATTCTACCCGGATTCAGGCTTTACACCAAACCACTGATGATACCAGCGGGGGAAAATTTCTTCGCGCATTTCTGAGAGTTGATACTGGCGCTGAGAGATCCGCAAGGAGATTTGCCCCGATACTGCCGTATCCGACCAGCGAAAACCGGCGTTACGGTAACGTTCAATAACCTTCAGCGACGGCATTTTCCAGGCGTTATAACGGGCAACCGATGCCATGGCCACCTCTCCCTTCACCGTCCTGAGCAGCACCGGGGATGACGAGGTATTACTGCCGTGATGCGGGACCTGGAGAAAGGTTGCCTGCAGGTGCTGTTTCTCCAGCGAGACAAGTTTCATTTCTGCCTGACGCTCCAGATCCCCGGTCAGCAACAGACTAAAAAAACCATCTGAGATTTTAATGACACAGGACTCATTATTCTGGCCGTTTGTGCCACCCGCGGGAGGCCAGAGCACACTAAAGCTGAGTCGCTGCCATTGCCAGCGCTCTCCGCGTACGCAGCGAAGATATCCGCGGCGGGAAAATGCTGTTCTGACCGGTGTTGCCGGCCAGTAAGAGAGGACCCCATTGAGACCGCCATAATGATCCAGATGACGATGGCTGATAATCACTTGCTGCAATTTTAATCCGTGACTTAACAACCAGGGAACAATAATACGTTCTCCGGCATTACTTTGCTGCCAGCGATTGCCGGTATCATAGACCACCGCTTCATCTCCCTGACTTATCACCACGGCCAGGCCATGCCCGACATCCAGCATATCCACTCGCCATTCGTCATTGCGGGGCGGATAACGCCATAGCAGACAGCAGAGTAATAATGCCAGGCCGTGAAAGGGATAATGAAAGCAGGCCGCGGAGCGAAAAAAGAGCAGGCCACCCCAGACCACCGGGCCCCACAGATAAACATCGGTCACATACCACCATCCCGGTGGCGGAGACTCAAGCAACATCACCAGCAGTGTGAGAGATTGATCGGCCAGTTGCCAGAAGAGTCCGGAAAGCCCCGTGGGGATAAGGAGTAATGCCAGCCCTGCAACGGGTAACGTAAACAGAGAAATCAGCGGAATGGCGATCAGATTCGCAGGTAAAGCCACCAGGCTGGTACCGTTAAATAATAATGCCTGTAGCGGTAACATCAGTAGCAACATCCCCGACTGCAGATGTAATAGCTGCAGACTTCGCCAGCGCCAGTGCCGGGCATAATACCGGGGCAAAGCAAACCAACGGTACCAGATCAGTAACATCAGGACCGCCAGCGTTGATAGCCAGAAGCTTTCGGATAAGACAAACATCGGGTCACTGAGCAACAGGAGCCCCGCGCACAATAGCCAGACCTGCCAGCTGTTGAAATTAAAATAATGCTGGCGAAATATCTGCCAGAACGTCATTGCCAGCATGGCCCGTAATGCCGGCGCCTGCATTCCGGAGAGCCAGGTATAACAGGCCGCCAGTAACAGACTGATAATGCCTGGCAGAAAGGGGGTAATCAGACGGGCCGGTAACCCCCGCTGAAGATATCGCACGATCCCCCATCCCGATGCCGCTGCAAGCCCGATATGCATACCCGAGATTGCCATCAGGTGTGCAATGCCGGTCTCACGAAACAGTTGTGAAACCTGCGGGGATAACCTGTCCCGGACACCAAACAGCAGAGCCTGAAGGACACCGCCGTACTTCAGCCCCGCCATTGCTTCGTCCGCCGCGGCCATAATCCCGGCCCTCAGACTGCAATCTGCCGTAAGAACCTTTTTTTGCAGGATCCGGCCGCTAATCGGCCGGTAAGCGGCTAAGGCTGTACGTTGCTGATCATAGCCACCTTCATTCAGACGACTATGCACCGGACGTAATCTCAAACGCATCAGCCACCGCTGTCCGGGACAAAACGCGCCGATCTCTTCGCCCACATTCACCCTGGCCTGCAAGGCAGGAAACTGAGGTTGCCCGGAAATCCTCAGGATTTTGATACTCATCTGCTGCCGGTATTGCTCAGTGGCGATAACCCTGACTTCGGCCGCGAGTGGTCTTTGGGTCAGTGCCTCCATCTGGTGAACTTGCTGCCGGGCGACCAGCACTCCCCAGCAGAAGATACCTCCCAGCCAGGCGAGCGCCTGTAATGCCCGTAATTCGCTGCGTAGCAATAAGAAGGACAGTAATACGATGCCACAGAGTACGCTGCCGGACGGCAGTTCCGGCAAGAAGAGTAATGCAGATAACGCGAAGATGGTAATGCCGGAAAACAGTATCAGACTCATATTCCCCTCCCGGAGTCGGAGGAGAAGAGTGCCTGCTCTGGTACAGCAGTAACAACCTCTGTCAGAGAGAATGCGCGTGAGAACCACAGAGATTATTTAGCGAAGTCACACGGGGGGAAGTTTTATCGGGCGGGTTCACAACAGGCAAAAAAAAACGATACCCTAAGGTATCGTTTTTAGCATCTTCTGAAATTCAGGCTTTGGCATTAACCGCTAAATTCGCACGGTCACGTAACTCTTTGCCCGGTTTGAAGTGGGGAACGTATTTACCTTCCAGTTCCACTTTGTCACCCGTTTTCGGGTTACGGCCAGTACGAGGAGCACGGTAGTGCAAAGAAAAACTGCCAAATCCCCGGATTTCGATGCGTTCGCCTTGTGCCAGGGTCGATGCCATATGTTCAAGCATCTCTTTAACCGCATCCTCAACAGCCTTGGCCGGTATATGAGTTTGCTGGCTGGCAAGGCGTTCGATCAACTCTGACTTAGTCATGAATCCTCCGGTGATTTCCTTTAGGGAACTTTTGACAGCTGGCCTGAACAGACAACAGCATAACGCTGTTGTCTGCCTCTTCAGGGCAATTACTCGCCTTTAGATGCTGCTTTGAAGGCTTCAGCCATCGCGTTAGAGAAGGTGCTTTCGTCTTGCTGTTTGTTGTTAACAGTAGCAATTGCATCTTTCTCGTCAGCTTCGTCTTTCGCACGAACAGACAGGCTTACAATGCGGTTCTTACGATCAACACCGGTGAACTTAGCTTCAACATCGTCGCCTACGTTCAGAACCAGAGTCGCATCTTCGATACGGTCGCGTGAAGCTTCAGAAGCGCGCAGGTAACCTTCAACGCCGTCAGCTAATTCAACTGTAGCACCTTTCGCGTCAACTGCAGTAACTTTACCAGTTACGATCGCACCTTTTTTGTTCAGTGTGATGTAGTTGTTGAAAGGATCTTCAGCCAGCTGCTTAACGCCTAAAGAGATACGCTCGCGCTCTGCATCAACCTGCAGTACAACGGCAGCGATTTCGTCGCCTTTTTTGTACTCACGAACAGCTTCTTCGCCGGTCGCGTTCCAGGAGATGTCTGACAGGTGAACCAGACCATCGATGCCACCGTCCAGGCCGATGAAGATACCGAAGTCAGTGATTGACTTGATTTTACCTTCAACACGGTCGCCCTTGTTGTGGGTTTCTGCGAACTGCTGCCATGGGTTAGATTTGCACTGCTTCAGACCCAGGGAGATACGACGACGTTCTTCGTCGATGTCCAGAACCATAACTTCAACAACATCGCCCACGTTAACAACTTTAGATGGGTGAATGTTTTTGTTAGTCCAGTCCATTTCAGAAACGTGTACCAGACCTTCAACGCCTTCTTCGATTTCAACGAAGCAGCCGTAGTCAGTCAGGTTAGTTACACGACCGGTCAGACGAGTACTCTCAGGGTAACGCTTAGCGATAGCAACCCAAGGATCTTCGCCCAGCTGTTTCAGGCCCAGAGATACACGGGTACGCTCGCGGTCGAATTTCAGTACTTTAACTGTAATTTCGTCGCCAACGTTAACAATTTCGCTTGGATGTTTAACACGTTTCCACGCCATATCAGTGATATGCAGCAGACCGTCAACACCACCCAGATCAACGAATGCACCGTAGTCAGTCAGGTTCTTAACGATACCTTTGACTTCCATGCCTTCCTGCAGGTTTTCCAGCAGCTGATCACGCTCAGCGCTGTTTTCAGATTCGATAACTGCGCGACGTGAAACGACGACGTTGTTACGTTTCTGATCAAGCTTGATTACTTTGAATTCAAGCTCTTTGCCTTCCAGGTGCAGAGTATCACGAACCGGACGCACATCTACCAGTGAACCTGGCAGGAACGCACGAATACCGTTCAGCTCAACAGTGAAGCCGCCTTTGACTTTGCCATTGATAACACCGGTAACAGTTTCAGCTTCTTCGTAAGCTTTTTCCAGCGTGATCCACGCTTCGTGACGCTTAGCTTTCTCACGGGACAGCAGAGTCTCACCGAAGCCGTCTTCGACAGCGTCCAGGGCTACATCAACTTCGTCACCTACCTGGATTTCCAGTTCGCCGGCTGCGTTTTTGAACTGCTCTGCAGGAATTGCAGATTCAGATTTCAGGCCCGCATCAACCAGGACGATGTCTTTGTCGATAGCAACAACAACACCACGAACAATGGAACCCGGACGGGTTTCGATTTCATTCAGCGACTCTTCAAAGAGTTGAGCAAAAGATTCAGTCATATTGATAATCTTCAGGATTCTTCAATTTAACGTCCATCTGACTTCTTGTCGGATGGGGTTGTTTCACATTCTTCGCCTCATCCATGAAACGAAGGTAAAGCATTCTGTTCAATTTCCCACGGGGATTAATTGAAACTCTTCAGCAAAGACTTCGCATAATCCAGAGATTTTTCAATCACCTGGTCGATAGTCATGCCGGTAGAATCAATTACCAGCGCGTCCGCGGCAGGCACCAAAGGAGCCACTGCACGATTGCGGTCACGATCATCCCGTTCTTTTATCTCGGATAAAAGGCGCTCAAAGTTAACATCAAAGCCCTTTTCCTGCAACTGTAGCATGCGCCGTTGCGCTCTTTCTTCTGCACTTGCATCAAGAAAAATCTTCACCGGGGCTTCCGGAAAGACCACGGTGCCCATATCACGGCCATCCGCAATCAGGCCTGGTGCTTCTTTAAATCCGCGTTGGCGACGTAACAACGCCTCACGAACGCGCGGGAATGCGGCCACTTTAGAGGCGGTATTACTGACTTCCTGGGTACGAATTTCGTGGGTGACTTCCTCACCTTCGAGGATCACCTGTAACTCACCCTCTACCGACACAAAGCGGACATCAAGGTGAGCCGCGATGGGCACTAAGGCTTCTTCAGAACCGATATCCACCTGATGATGCAACGCGGCCAATGCGAGCACCCGATAGATAGCCCCTGAATCAAGTAAGTGCCATTGCAATGTTTCAGCCAGGGCTTTACATAACGTACCCTTTCCTGCTCCGCTCGGGCCATCAATGGTAATCACCGGGACTGTTGTCATCGTTATCTCCTTGTCACTGTACTGAATTCAGCCTGTAAAAACGCCATCAGCTATCAGTATACCTTCTCTTAAACGTAATAAGTAGCAGAGGCTTATGCTGTCAGTCAGCCAGGAAAACAACATTTTCAGCTAATCTCTCAGCGCCGGTGTCCCGGTGCTGAGAATAAACATAGACGATAATTGACCAGCGCGGGCAATTTTTACTGACTCAATGCCGCAAACTGCCGGAAATAATCAGGGAAAGTCTTCGCCGTACAGCCAGGGTCAAGGATAGTCACCGGTGTATCAGAGAGTGCCACCAGCGAGAAACACATCGCAATACGGTGGTCATTGTAGGTTGCGATTTCCGCATGCTGAAGTTTTTGCGGTGGGGTGATATCGATGTAATCATGGCCTTCTTCAACCACCGCACCCACTTTACGCAATTCCGTTGCCATCGCCGCCAGACGGTCGGTTTCTTTCACACGCCAGTTATAGATATTGGTCATCCGCGTAGTGCCTTCAGCAAACAGCGCGGTCGTGGCAATGGTCATGGCCGCATCAGGGATATGGTTCATATCCATGTCGATGCCTTTCAGACTGCCACGGCGACAGGCAATGTAATCGTCGCCCCATTCGATCTCTGCCCCCATCTTCTGCAGCACATCCGCGAAACGGATATCTCCCTGCACGCTCCCCCGGCCAATACCGGTCACACGCACGGTGCCGCCACGAATGGCCGCCGCCGCCAGGAAATAGGATGCAGAGGATGCATCGCCTTCAACCAGATAATCGCCCGGAGACTGATACTGCTGCCCGCCTTCAATCACAAAACGCTGATAGGACTGGTTTTCGACCGTCACACCGAAGCATTTCATCAGGTTAAGCGTAATATCGATATAAGGTTTCGACACCAGATCGCCCTTGATAGTGATCACCGTCTGTCGGGCGGCCAGTGGTGCCGCCATCAGTAATGCGGTCAGGAACTGGCTGGAAACGCTGCCATCCACACTGATTTCCCCTCCGGTAAAGCCTCCACCGATCCGCAGTGGCGGATAGTTTTCGTTTTCCAGGTAAGTAATGTCCGCCCCCCCCTGACGCAGGGCATCGACCAGATGACCAATCGGGCGTTCTTTCATGCGCGGTTCACCGGTCAGCACTATATCATTGCCGGCCAGACTTAACGCTGCGGCCAGCGGACGCATCGCGGTACCGGCATTCCCCAGAAACAGTTCAACTCCGGCGTCAGAACGTAACGCGCCCCCGGTCCCGGTCACCACACATTCGGTACGGTCCTCAGAAAGTGAATACTGAACCCCAAGCAGGGATAATCCGTTCAGCATATGTTTAATATCATCGCTGTCCAGAAGATTGGTCAGGCGTGTCGTGCCTTTCGCCATGGCGGCAAGCAACAGTGCCCGGTTGGAAACACTTTTGGAACCCGGCAGGTTTACGGTGCCCTCAACATGGGCGACAGGTTGTAAGGTCAGAGAATCCGACATGTAAAATCACTCTTTTTATAAGACAAAAACCCCGTCCATGACGGGGTAAACACAAAAAACAGCCATCCGAGGGATCAGCCGTGACGACGTTCGAAGTCCAGCATGAAATCGGTCAGGGCCTGTACGCCAGCCAGCGGCATGGCATTATAGATGGAAGCCCGCATTCCGCCGACCACCCGGTGACCTTTCAACGCATGCAGTCCCTGATTCAGAGACTCTTCCAGGAAAAGTTTATCCAGCGCAGCATCGGCTAACTGGAAAGGCACGTTCATCTGTGAACGGTTGGCTGTCGCCACATTATTCCGGTAGAAGCCGCTGTTATCAATGGTGTTGTACAGGAGGTCCGCTTTCTGCTGGTTACGCTTCTCCATTGCAGCGACGCCGCCCTGCTCTTTCAGCCACTTAAAGACTAAACCGGAGAGGTACCAGGCGAAGGTTGGCGGAGTGTTAAACATCGAACCGTTATCCGCCAGCACAGAATAATTAAAGACTGACGGTAAATCGGTACGGGCTTTGCCGAGCAAATCCTCACGGACGATCACCAGTGTCAGTCCGGCCGGACCGATATTTTTCTGAGCACCCGCATAAATGACACCATAGCGGCTGACATCAATTTCATGGGACAAAATGGTGGACGAAAAGTCAGCCACGACCACTTTATCGCCAAAATCGGGCTGTTCGAAAATTGCCGTGCCATCAATCGTCTCATTCGGGCAATAGTGAACATAAGCCGCATTATCATTCAGTTTCCACTGGCTCATCGGCAGAAGCGCCGTTTTGCCCTCATGGCTGACTTTGATATCGATAGTGTTAGGCGTACAGAATTTTTCAGCTTCTTTGATGGCGCTATGTGCCCAGTAACCACCATCGACATAATCCGCATGGCTTGCACCGTTGAGCAGGTTGCCAGGGACTGCAGAAAATTGCCCGCGCCCGCCACCATGACAGAACAGTACTTTGTAATTCGAGGGGATCTTCAGCAGGTCACGAAAATCCTGCTCAGCCGTTTCCGCCACCTGGATGAACTCTTTACTGCGATGGCTGATTTCCATTACAGACGTGCCAAGTCCCTGCCAGTTTGTCAGTTCCTGCTGTGCACGACGAAGTACTTCTGCTGGCAACATTGCGGGGCCAGAACTAAAATTATACACCTGCGTCATTTATACTCACCATGGTTACAACGAATGATTATCCGGTACTTACCGGTTTTATCACTGCGGCAATAACCCTGCAATAATAAATCTCTGCAGGTGATGATTTTAAAGGATATCCCCCTGTTCCTTCATGGCACTGGTGTTTTATCCTGCCATATTTTGCTGACCTTGAGACTCCCCCTGCCGGCGCATTCCGTACAGGTGATAATTTTCATTCATCCTCATAGCGATAGCGGAAGAAAATCCGTATCATTGCCGGCAACTCAATTACTCATGATCCCCGGGAGAACGCGGCCCATGACACAAACATTTATACCAGGCAAAGATGCCGCACTGGAAGATTCCATCACCCGGTTTCAGGACAAATTACAGGCGCTGGGTTTCAACATTGAAGAAGCCTCATGGCTGAACCCTGTCCCCAATGTGTGGTCAGTGCATATCCGCGATCGCGATTGTCCGCTCTGCTTTACTAATGGTAAAGGCGCCAGCCGTAAAGCGGCTTTGGCTTCCGCGCTGGGTGAATACTTCGAGCGTTTATCGACCAACTATTTCTTTGCCGATTTCTGGCTGGGTAACCGTATTTCAGCGGGTGATTTTGTGCATTACCCGGACGAAAAGTGGTTCCCGCTGACAGAGGATGACAGTCTGCCGGAAGGGCTGCTGGATGACGGTTTACGTAAATTTTATGACCCGGATGATGTGCTGGGTGCCAGCCTGCTGATCGATTTACAATCCGGCAATGATGAGCGCGGGATCTGTGCCCTGCCTTTCACCCGCCAGTCGGACAACAAGACGGTCTATATTCCGATGAATATCATCGGTAACCTGTATGTTTCCAACGGCATGTCTGCCGGTAACACCGCCAGTGAAGCGCGTGTACAAGGGCTTTCTGAAGTCTTTGAGCGCTATATTAAAAACCGCATTATTGCTGAGTCCATCAGCCTGCCGGAAATTCCTGACGCGGTCATGGCGCGTTATCCTGCCGTGACGGAAGCCATCGGTCAGCTGGAAGCCGAAGGTTTTCCTATTTTTGCCTATGATGCGTCGCTGGGTGGCAAATATCCGGTGATCTGTGTGGTGTTATTCAACCCTTCTAATGGTACCTGTTTCGCCTCCTTCGGTGCACACCCTGATTTTGGTGTGGCGCTGGAGCGTACGGTGACCGAACTATTGCAGGGTCGCAGCCTGAAAGATCTCGACGTCTTCACACCGCCCACCTTCGATGATGAAGAAGTCGCTGAACACACCAATCTGGAAACCCACTTTATCGATTCCAGCGGACTGATTTCCTGGGATATGTTCAAAGATACGCCTGATTATCCTTTTGCTGACTGGTCTTTCTCCGGCACGACGGATGAAGAATTTACAACGCTGATGAATATCTTTAAAGCGGAGCAGCAGGAAGTCTATATTGCGGACTATGAGCATCTCGGAGTGTATGCCTGCCGTATTATCGTCCCTGGCATGTCAGATATTTATCCCGCAGAAGACTTGATGCTGGCCAATAACAATATGGGTGCAGATTTCCGTGATCTCTTCCTGAGTCTGCCTGACAGTGAGTGGGAAGCTCAGGATTATCTGGATCTGATCACGCGAATCGATGATGAAGGTCTGGATGATTTCACCCGGGTGCGTGAGCTGCTCGGGCTGGCCACCGGTAAAGACAGTGGCTGGTCAACCTTGCGTGTCGGTGAGCTGAAAGCCATGCTGGCGCTGGCCGGCGGTGATACAGAGCAGGCGCTGATCTGGACAGAGTGGACCATCGAGTTTAATGGTTCTGTCTTCAGTGCCGAACGGGCAAATTACTACCGTTGTCTGCAGACTTTACTGTTACTGGCTCAGGAAGATGAGCGTACTGCAGTGGAATACCTGAACGCGTTTAACCGGATGTACGGCAGTGATACGGTTGAAGCCGCCTCTGCCGCTCTGAGCGGTGAAGCACCTTTCTATGGATTACATCCTGTGGATGCCGATCTTCAGGCCTTCCCTGCACATCAGTCATTACTGGCAGCGTATGAGAAACTCCAGAACGCCAAACGTGAGCACTGGAAAACACGCTGATACCGCGTACTGACACTCCCCCGACAGCGCCGTGAGAACGGCGCTGTTTTTAGTTCTGTCTTTTCATTCCCCCTTTCACGACCCTCCTTTTTTCCAGTCCCGACATTCGCAGATAAACCTAATCACAAGGGTGCGACAGCCCCCGGAATCAACAATAAAGATATTTTTTAAAAAAAATTTTAACGTTATATTTCAATTAGTTAATTAAAAAACACCGGATAATTACACCTGTTTTTGCCCCCTGCAGAGGTGAATAATGATCCACATCAAGTTGCGGTTATAAACGTTTTGTTACGCTTAACTCAGCGAAAAACCCGGAGGGGTTAGTGTGAAAACTGACAATCCTTTTAATTTACTGATGCCGGCAGCCATGGCGAAAGTTGCCGAAGATGCCGGGGTGTATAAAGCCTCGAAACATCCCTTAACTACGTTCTTTCTGGCCATCACTGCCGGTGTATTCATCTCCATCGCATTTACCTTTTATATCACCGCCACGACCGGTAGCTCTGCTCTGCCTTACGGGCTGTCAAAACTGGCTGGCGGCTTCTGTTTCTCACTCGGGCTGATTCTGGTGGTGGTCTGTGGTGCCGACCTTTTTACCTCAACCGTCCTCATTGTGGTCGCCAAAGCCAGTAAACGTATCAGCTGGGGTCAGCTCGCGCGCCACTGGATAAACGTTTACATAGGAAATTTGTTTGGTGCGCTTTTTTTTGTCGGGTTAATCTGGTTTTCCGGAGAACATATGTTGGCCAACGGAGGCTGGGGAATGAATGTCCTGCAAACGGCTGACCATAAGATGCATCACACCTTCGTGGAAGCTGTCGTGCTGGGAATACTGGCCAACTTGCTGGTTTGCCTGGCGGTATGGATGAGTTACTCCGGTCGGTCGCTCACCGATAAAACGATCGCCATGATCCTGCCGGTCACTATGTTTGTCTCCAGCGGTTTCGAGCACAGTATTGCCAATATGTTCATGATCCCGCTGGGGATCGTCATCAAAAATTTCGCCTCACCCGAATTCTGGCAACTGGCAGGGATCTCTGCGGATCAATTCCCTTCCCTGACCCCAAGCCATTTTATTCTGAACAACCTGATTCCGGTCACCCTGGGAAACATTCTCGGCGGAGGCCTGTTAGTAGGCTTAACCTACTGGATGATTTATCTGCGTAACGATGGTGTACGTCAGTGACAGGTCGTTACTTTATGGATTCCTTGTACCGCCAGGCACGCATAATGCTGCCGGTGCGCTCAACTCAACTTAATAAGGCAGGCATATCATGACTGAACTCAACGAAAAAATGGCCGTGGCGTGGCAGGCATTCACCGCCGGTGAATGGCAGAACAGCATTAACGTTCGTGATTTTATTCAGAAAAACTATACCCCTTACGAGGGCGATGAAGCCTTCCTGAGTACAGCGACCGAAGCTACCACCGTGCTTTGGGATAAAGTCATGGAAGGGATCAAAATCGAAAACCGTACCCATGCGCCGGTTGACTTTGATACAGACCTGGCTTCCACGATCACTTCCCACGATGCGGGATACATCAATAAATCCCTGGAAAAAATCGTGGGTCTGCAAACGGATGCCCCACTGAAACGTGCTCTGATCCCTTATGGCGGTATCCGTATGGTGGAAGGCTCCTGTCAGGTCTATGGTCGCCAGCTCGACCCGGCACTGAAAAAAATCTTTACTGACTACCGTAAAACCCATAATCAGGGGGTTTTCGATGTTTACACCCCCGATATTATGCGCTGCCGTAAATCCGGCATCCTGACCGGTCTGCCGGATGCCTATGGTCGCGGCAGGATCATCGGCGATTATCGTCGTGTGGCCCTGTACGGGATTGATGCCCTGATGAAAGATAAGCTCGCACAGTTTGGTTCTCTGCAGAGTGATCTTGAAAGCGGTAAAAACCTGGAAGAGACCATCCGCCTTCGTGAAGAAATCGCCGATCAATATCAGGCATTAAAAGATATGAAAGAGATGGCCAGCCGTTATGGATGTGATATCTCTGCACCGGCAACCAATGCCCGTGAAGCCGTCCAGTGGACCTATTTTGGTTATCTGGCTGCCGTCAAATCGCAGAACGGTGCCGCGATGTCTTTCGGCCGCGTCTCAACGTTCCTGGATGTCTATATCGAACGCGATATCCGCGCCGGTAAACTCACTGAAGATGAGGCTCAGGAACTGATCGACCATCTGGTCATGAAATTACGTATGGTCCGTTTCCTGCGGACACCGGAATATGATGAACTGTTTTCCGGTGACCCGATCTGGGCGACCGAATCTCTGGCAGGAATGGGGCTGGACGGGCGTACACTGGTCACCAAAAGTACCTTCCGTTTCCTGAATACCCTCTACACCATGGGGCCTTCTCCGGAACCAAATATGACCATCCTTTGGTCAGAACAGTTACCGCTGAACTTCAAAAAATTTGCCGCAAAAGTCTCTATCGACACCTCGTCTATCCAGTATGAAAACGATGATCTGATGCGTCCGGATTTTAACAGTGACGACTATGCGATTGCCTGCTGTGTCAGCCCGATGGTGGTCGGTAAACAAATGCAGTTCTTCGGTGCCCGTGCTAACCTGGCGAAAACAATGCTCTATGCCATCAACGGCGGTATGGACGAGAAACTTAAAATCCAGGTCGGACCGAAAGAACCTGCGATGACCGATGAAGTGCTGGATTTCGATAAAGTGATGGCCCGGATGGATCATTTTATGGACTGGCTGGCGACACAGTATGTCACTGCGCTTAATATCATCCATTACATGCACGATAAATATAGTTATGAAGCGGCACTGATGGCGCTGCATGACCGGGATGTTTACCGCACCATGGCGTGTGGTATTGCCGGGTTGTCTGTCGCGGCTGACTCACTGTCTGCCATTAAATATGCCAAAGTGAAACCGGTTCGTGATGAGAATGGCCTGGCCATCGACTTTGAGATCGAAGGGGAATATCCGCAGTTTGGTAATAATGATTCCCGTGTGGATGATCTGGCGTGTGACCTGGTCGAACGTTTCATGAAAAAAATTCAGAAACTGAATACCTACCGCCATGCTGTCCCAACGCAGTCTGTGCTGACGATTACCTCCAACGTGGTGTATGGCAAAAAAACCGGAAATACCCCGGATGGTCGCCGGGCCGGTGCACCTTTCGGGCCTGGTGCCAACCCGATGCATGGACGTGACCAGAAAGGTGCCGTTGCTTCGTTGACGTCCGTCGCGAAACTACCGTTTGCCTATGCAAAAGACGGTATCTCTTATACCTTCTCAATTGTGCCTAACGCACTGGGTAAAGATGATGAGGTGCGTAAAGCCAATCTGGCAGGTCTTATGGATGGATATTTCCACCATGAATCTGCGATTGAAGGCGGCCAGCACCTGAACGTGAATGTCATGAATCGTGAAATGTTACTGGAAGCGATGGAAGACCCGGAAAAATATCCTCAGCTGACGATTCGTGTCTCAGGCTATGCCGTACGCTTTAACTCTCTGACCAAAGAACAGCAGCATGATGTAATTACCCGTACCTTTACTCAGTCCATCTGAAGCCACTGAGTCATTACCGTAAAAGGCTCCTTAAAAGGAGCCTTTTTGCTTACGCTGTTTTACTATCGCTCAGATAAGAACAGGGTTTCGACCCCCCTGGCCCGTTGAATACCCGTCCTGCGTTTTTTGTGGCAGGTAAAAAGGAGGAACCATTACATGTCAGTGACTGGTCATATTCATTCTATCGAATCCTGCGGAACCGTTGACGGGCCGGGGATTCGTTTTATCGTCTTTTTTCAGGGATGCCTGCTTCGCTGCCTCTATTGCCATAACCGGGACACCTGGGATACCCACGGCGGTAAAGAAGTCTCTGTTCAGGAACTGATGAATGACCTCCTTTCATATCGTCACTATATCAAGGCTTCCGGCGGCGGAGTGACCGCATCCGGCGGTGAAGCGATTCTGCAGGCAGAGTTTGTCCGTGACTGGTTCCGGGCCTGCAAAGAGGCCGGAATTGATACCTGCCTGGACACCAATGGCTTCGTACGCCGTTATGATCATGTAATTGATGAATTGCTGGATGTCACAGACCTGGTCATGCTGGATCTGAAACAAATTAATGATGAAATTCACCAGAAACTGACCGGTGTGCCGAATCACCGGATGCTGGAATTTGCAGAGTATTTACATAAACGCGGGCAGAACACCTGGATACGTTATGTCGTCGTACCGGGATACAGTGATGATGATGCGTCAGCTCATCAGCTGGGACAGTTTATCGCCCCGATGGATAACATAACGAAAGTTGAACTGCTGCCCTATCACGAACTGGGCAAACACAAATGGACCACAATGGGTGAGGACTATCAGCTCGAAGGTGTCAGGCCTCCCCCGAAAGAGACAATGGAAAGAATTAAAGCCATTATTGCCAGTTATGGGCATAAGGTTATTTACTGAATATACCGGACAGTAAAAAAGGGCCTCTGGCCTAATGCCGATCGTTTAAGACTACTTGATCGATCCAGTGCATGATGTAAAAAGGGTCCATGTTCAACA
>NZ_BAAAFX010000024.1:0-5596 GCF_039523755.1 Tatumella terrea
GCAGGAAGGGAAACCTCCGGTGCCGGCGGTGAGAAAAGGCAGAGGCCGCCCTGACGGGCGGCCTTTTTACGTTCCGGTGGCGTGAAACAGGTAATGTCCGGCAGGTTGCAGGAAATGTAAAAACACTTCGGAAACGAGGGATGTAGTGCAGACACGCTGTACTGCCTGTTCAGGTATTATCCGCGACATCGTCCGGAGTCGTGTATGCAGTCAATATCATTCCCATACCACTGCCATTCAGATCATTTCATATCCGCCGGTGTTCATTCCGGTGAGCGATGCAGACATCCCTCAACCCGATAAATGAAGGATGTTAAGAACAGCATAAAGCTGTCATCAGCCGTGAAAATGCTGAACAGCCGCAGAACAACTGCCTTTTATTCTGGTTATCCCGTGTCTTCTCAATCTGGCTACGCCACCACTGACCAATAAATTCTGCAATCAATACCGGCTGATTAATATCAGGTCAGCTCACCGGCCGCCTGTCAGGCCCTATACCGTGAACAGAAACGGAACGGCATTGGGCCGGTGACGGTATATAGCCACCCCGTGCGGGATCTGACTACCGGGATAAAACAGCAGCAATCTTCACCGGTGATCTCTGTGCCCGGTTTAGAAAAGTGGTCATATCCGTTAACTTACAGAAAATAAAGACATGGAGATCTTTATTGGTCCGGACTTTTTATAAGGCAAACGGTATATGCCCGTTACCCCAATTAATAACGGCATTCAGCATGTGTTCTTTCACGATGGGCGATACATTCATTTCCCAGCCAGGGCTGGTCACGATCAGTAACGTTTGTGGATAGTAAAGTACGTCATCTGCCGGTTAATACAGCGGTTCAGACTATTGTCTTCGTAATTCGTAATTTGCGGTCTGAGGGTGATGACCTTAGCTCTCTCCCCGAAAGCTGTATTCCGTAGATTGATACTCTCTGGCAGGAAAGGCCACCGTTAAGGTTTTTCCCCAGCCTGTCTTCGAAAGATACCAATCCCTCTGATACCCGATAACGCCAGGAAAACCATCAGCAGAGGAATATCATCAACCCGCTGAAATACCCTGATGGCCGGTAAGGGATAGTAATGAGTTCTGACTTTACAGGTTATTGCCCGACTGACCTTTATGCAGCTCCGCTGCTGTAAATGATTTCCGGTGTGCCCTCACCGATGAAAATCTCAAAACTCACAGGTATATCAGGTAAACTATCGACCATATACTTTTGTTAAGGTCAGGATATGTCTAACCCAACCCATTCTTTAAAGCCCTTTAATACGCTTGGCCTTGATATTCACGCTGATGAAATCATCCGGGCAAAAAGTGCAGCCGATCTCAGGAAGGCATGGGACACTAGCCGGTCAGCGGATAAACCCTTTCTGTTACTGGGCGGCGGGAGTAATGTGCTGTTCCTCCGGGATTTCAGAGGTGTCGTCGCCATTAACGAGATAAAAGGTATTTCACTCTCTGAGGACGACGAGAGTTATTTCCTGCATGTCGGTGCTGGTGAAAACTGGCATCAGCTGGTCAAATGGTGTTTACAACATAATATCGCCGGCACCGAAAACCTGGCATTGATCCCGGGCGTAGCAGGATCCGCGCCTATCCAGAATATTGGTGCTTATGGTGTCGAATTCAAAGATATTTGTGACTATGTCGATGTCACAGAACTGGCGACCGGCAGAGAATTTCGTCTTGAAAAAACGCAGTGCCGGTTTGGCTACCGTGACAGTATCTTCAAGCATGAATTTTGTCAGGGCTATGCAGTAACGGCCATCGGTCTCCGGCTGAGTAAGCAGTGGAAACCGGTTCTGACGTACGGAGAGTTAACCCGGATGGATACCGCGACGGTTACCCCGAAACAGGTCTTCGATGCCGTCTGCGATATGAGAAAGAGTAAACTGCCGGATCCTGAAATTCAGGGAAATGTCGGGAGTTTCTTCAAAAACCCCCTAATCACCGGCAAACTGTGCGAGCAACTACTGGCGACATATCCGGGGCTGCCACAGTATCCACAGGCCGATGGCACAGTGAAGGTCGCCGCAGGCTGGCTTATCGATCAATGCCGGCTAAAAGGGTATAAGCTGGGTGGTGCCGCGGTACACAGTTTACAGGCCCTGGTGCTGATTAATGATAACCAGGCAACGCCACAGGATATTGTCGGCCTGGCAAAGCATGTCCGGCAGTGTGTCGGGGATAAATTCAATATCTGGCTCGAACCTGAAGTGCGTTTTATTGATGCACTCGGCGAATGTGATGCTGTCGGAGCGATCTCATGAAAGATTACAGTGTACCGTTGAAAATTATCCGAGTGCTGTCTGATGGCGAATTTCACTCAGGTGAACAGCTCGGTGAAAAACTGGGGATGAGCCGCGCGGCAATCAATCAGCATATCAATACACTCAAAAACTGGGGTATCGATATCTATACCGTTACCGGCAAGGGTTACTGCCTTTCTGCCGCGTTGCAGTTATTAGATGATGAGGCTATCCGGGCCGGTGTCCGGGGAAGCGGCGATGTCCAGGTCATACCGGTGATTGATTCCACCAACCAGTATCTGATGGAAAGGATGAGTGATCTTCACTCCGGTGATACTTGTGTCGCAGAATATCAGCAAGCCGGTCGCGGACGCCGTGGCAGACAGTGGTTCTCCCCCTTTGGTGCCAATTTATATATGTCCATGTACTGGCGCCTGGAACAGGGGCCCGCAGCAGCCATGGGATTAAGTCTGGTCGTGGGTATCGTCATTGCTGAAGCCTTACAGGCTGCAGGGGCGGAAGATGTTCGCGTTAAGTGGCCCAATGATCTCTATCTCAATGACCGGAAACTGGCAGGCATTCTGGTCGAGCTGAGCGGTAAGACCGGGGATGTTGCTCATATTGTCATTGGCGCGGGCATTAACCTGATGATGCGTAATGTGGATAGCAGCGTCGTTAACCAGCAGTGGATTAGCCTTCAGGAAGCGGGCATCACGATAGACCGTAATGCACTGACGGTCGGACTGATCAATAAAATGCGGGAAGCCCTCGCGGTATTTGAAACCGAAGGTCTGGCACCGTTCATTAACCGCTGGGCAAAACTGGATAACTTTATTAACCGACCGGTAAAACTGGTGATAGGTGAGCGGGAGATCCAGGGTATCGCACGAGGAATCGATAGCCGGGGGGGATTATTACTGGAGCAAGAGGGTGAAATTACCGGCTGGGTCGGGGGCGAGATTTCCCTGCGTCCGGCGCAGGCTTAGCAGGGAACGGGGATAGCTCAGCCATTCCCCGTCAGTCTGTAGTGACTATTTTCTTAACCTTACCGAATGCACAGCATGATTTTCACCTTTCGCTAAAATCAGGCTGGCCCGTTCACGGGTTGGCAGAATATTTTGCTGAAGGTTCCGGCCATTAATATCATTCCATAAGCCACAGGCGATTTCTGTGGCTTCAGACTCCGCCAGACGTGCGTAGTTATGGAAGTAGGAGTCCGGATCGCTGAAAGCCCCTTCCCGGAACTTCAGAAAACGGTTGATATACCAGCGCTGGAGTAATTCTTCCGGGGCATCCACATAAATAGAAAAGTCGACAAAGTCAGAAACGAAGACACGATGCGGATCATGGGGATAATCCATTCCGCTTTGTAAGACATTCAGCCCTTCAAGGATAAGAATATCAGGCTGTGTGACCCGCTTATCGCCATCGGGGATCACATCATAAATCAGATGTGAATAGACCGGCGCTGTCACCTGTTGTTCTCCTGATTTCAGGTCAGAGACAAATTTCACCAGTTTGTGCATATCGTAGGATTCCGGGAACCCTTTTTTCTTCATTAATCCGCGTTCTTTCAGTACCGCATTAGGGTGCAGAAAACCATCCGTCGTGATTAACTCAACCTTCCGGTGCTCCGGCCAGCGACTCAGTAAGGCCTGCAATACCCGGGCCGTGGTACTCTTACCGACGGCGACACTGCCGGCAATACTGATGATATAGGGTATCTTCTCTTCATTAGTTCCGAGAAACTGTTCCAGAACCGCCTGGCGACGCAGATTCGAGCTGATATAAAAATTCAGTAGCCGGGAAAGCGGCAAATAGATTTCTGCTACTTCTTCCAGAGAAAGATCTTCATTAATCCCTTTCAACCGGGCAATTTCGTCACCGGTTAAGGTCATGGGTACCGAATCGCGCAGGGTAGC
This sequence comes from Tatumella terrea, assembly GCF_039523755.1. Classification (NCBI taxonomy): domain Bacteria; kingdom Pseudomonadati; phylum Pseudomonadota; class Gammaproteobacteria; order Enterobacterales; family Erwiniaceae; genus Tatumella; species Tatumella terrea. The sequence goes on from NZ_BAAAFX010000024.1 coordinate 4,176, forward strand.
CCATTGTTCACGGGTGAACGATAAGTAGGGGGAGGTAGCCAGTGACAAATTTTTTTTACTCATATTCCGACATCTGACGACAAATTTATCCGGTCCATCATCGACTGACATCGAGCAGTAGGGTGAACTGCAGCCGTGATGAAGATGAAATAGTGTAATAATGAGGTAGCAGGCTGGAGGTTAACACCAGAAGGGTTCCGGGAAAAAGCAAAAGATGTCAGGCCGGGGAAATTTCACAGAGCAGGAGTCTCCTGATAAAAAAAAGCAGGAAGGTTTGGAGTAAAGTTCCTTTTTAGTGACTCATCGCACAGTAAAATTGTCAGCAATATGCTTGTTTTATCAGCACTCAGTTTGTCCGGCACAAAAAAAGTAAGTTTTTTCAGGCTAACGGGTGCGAAAAAACCGGGAGGGAATAGGGGCCCGGTGAGATCTCTGAACGTAAAACTTCCGGTGAAATCCGGGAGCAGAACAAAAGATCACCACTATTTGTTGTTGATTTAGACAGTAAAAACGAAAAAAGCCCTGTTTTGGATAAATAGTAAGCGAAGAGAAAAAAAATTAAAATTTGTTGTTGCATCCTGGCGCGGTGCCCCCTAAAATGCGCCTCAACTTGATGCCGACTTAGCTCAGTAGGTAGAGCAACTGACTTGTAATCAGTAGGTCACCAGTTCGATTCCGGTAGTCGGCACCATTCAAGTTAAGGTGGGATTCCCGAGCGGCCAAAGGGAGCAGACTGTAAATCTGCCGTCACAGACTTCGAAGGTTCGAATCCTTCTCCCACCACCATCTCTGCTCTTGCAGAGAAAAATGTGAAGCAACACGCTATCACAGCCTGGTGAGCATAATTATCACCCCGAGTGTAGGCTGGAAGTTTCAGTCGAAAGTCGGTCAGTTTATCTGGCAGACTCGAATAATAAGAGAGCCATCTTATTATTCAAAAGCTACAGAAATATCAGGTAGCAAGAGTTCCAGGATGCGGGCATCGTATAATGGCTATTACCTCAGCCTTCCAAGCTGATGATGCGGGTTCGATTCCCGCTGCCCGCTCCAGATGTGCTGATATGGCTCAGTTGGTAGAGCGCACCCTTGGTAAGGGTGAGGTCCCCAGTTCGACTCTGGGTATCAGCACCACTTCTTTTATCTCCTCTCCTGAAATTTCTGTTCACTTAAATAATTCATTTTTTATCAGGCATCCTGAATCCTGGTTGATGTGATCATATCACCGACTTATCCGTGCTTTAAAAGGGTTATCTAATGGCTAAAGAGCAATTTCAACGTAACAAACCACACGTTAACGTCGGTACTATCGGCCACGTTGACCACGGTAAAACCACTCTGACTGCAGCAATCACCACCGTACTGGCTAAACACTACGGCGGTGCTGCACGTGACTTCGCGCAGATCGATAACGCGCCTGAAGA
>NZ_BAAAFX010000025.1:0-68233 GCF_039523755.1 Tatumella terrea
TACATGAGTATGTGACTGAACAGCACAAAGGCAGCCAACGCAGTATCAGTGAAAAAGACACAGGACACAGCACAAGAATTTGCCTGGCGGCAAGAGCGCGGTGGTCCCACCTGACCCCATGCCGAACTCAGAAGTGAAACGCCGTAGCGCCGATGGTAGTGTGGGGTCTCCCCATGCGAGAGTAGGGAACTGCCAGGCATCCAATAAAACAGACAGGCCATCCTCACGGATGGCCTTTTTGTTATGGCGCGTTATCAGGAAAGTCCGTACGGAAGGCCCGCCTGCGGTACGGCAGAACAGAATACTTCAGCGTAACTGCGGTGCAGGAAGGGAAACCTCCGGTGCCGGCGGTGAGAAAAGGCAGAGGCCGCCCTGACGGGCGGCCTTTTTGCATTCCGGGGCGGGAAAACGGGCACAGAAGGCTCCGTAAGATCGCCGCCCTGACTCAGACGGCAGAATACTGTGCAGAACGGTAATTCCTGCTGGAGTTATGAGGAAAAACGGGCACTGATATGCGGTGAGAATCGTCTCTATGAAGGCTTACTACGCCCTGACGGGCGGCCTTTTTGCGTTCCGGGCTGGTAAAACGGGCACAGAAGGCTCCGTAAGATCGCCGCAGTCCTGACTCAGACGGCAGAATACTGTACGGAATGGTAAGTCCTGCTGCAGTGATGAGGAAACCGGCGCTAATACGCGGGGAGAAAAGTGTCTTTGAAGGCTTACTATGCCCTGACGGGCGGCCTTTTTGCGTTCCGGGCTGGTAAAACGGGCACAGAAGGCTCCGTAAGATCGCCGCAGTCCTGACTCAGACGGCAGAATACTGTACGGAGTCGCTATTTCTGCCGGAGTAATAAGGAAAAACCGGCGCTAATACGCAGGGGAAGTCGTCTCCAGGAAGGCTTACTGAGTCCTGGCCTCCCTAGTAAAAATGCGGATTTATCCCGTCCTGAGGCCGCAGAATGGCCGTCTTACCGAAAAGTCTTACATTCATCCTCTTGTACATCAGTAATAACGAGGATTACGTCATCAGTCCGTCACCTTATATCAGTCGGTCTTAACTAAAAGAGGCAGTATAACGCGTGATTCAGTATTCCATTTTTTGAAAATAACCCAGCGATAGATACCAGATTTGTTTGCAAAACTGGTTTTAATGACTGAAAAATGCACAGTTTTTCCTATCTTCTGTTATTTTTCTATAAAGCCGTCTTTTGATATAACGAAAAATGATAAATGAGCTTTACTTTACTTCTGTGATACTTATGCTGGAATGACCAATAAATGTCTAATAACGATTAAGGCCATTCATGTCAAAGAGTCATCTTTCTGCGGCCGCTTCTGCAGATACACAACCACCAATGACTAACACAGATCGCATTAAAGCTATAGTCGGTGCTTCTTCAGGAAACCTGGTCGAATGGTTCGACTTCTATGTCTATTCATTCTTTTCCTTATATTTTGCCCATATCTTCTTCCCTGAAGGAGATACCACTTCCCAGCTGTTAAAAACGGCGGGTATTTTTGCTGCCGGCTTCCTGATGCGTCCTATTGGAGGCTGGGTCTTCGGGTATGTTGCGGATCGCTATGGTCGCAAAAACTCCATGCTCATCTCTGTCTGTATGATGTGTTTTGGTTCCCTCGTGATTGCCTGCCTGCCTTCCTATGATTCTATCGGGGTGATGGCTCCGGCCTTATTACTGCTGGCCCGTATGCTTCAGGGGCTCTCTGTTGGCGGTGAATACGGTACCAGTGCCACCTATATGAGTGAAGTCGCTGTCGAAGGCCGTAAGGGCTTTTATGCATCATTTCAGTACGTCACGCTGATTGGCGGACAACTGCTGGCAGTGCTGACCGTCGTTATCCTGCAGATGATCCTGTCCGATGCAGAATTGCGCGCCTGGGGATGGCGGATACCGTTCTTTCTCGGTGCAGTGCTGGCAGTTATCGCTGTCTGGCTGCGCCGTTCATTGCATGAGACTTCTGATAGTGAAACCCGTGGTCACAAAGATGCCGGGAGTCTGAGCGGATTACTGAAAAATCACTGGCGTCCTTTCCTGATGGTGATTGGCTTTACGGCGGGGGGATCACTCAGTTTTTATACCTTCACGACGTATATGCAGAAGTACCTGGTGAACACGGCAGGACTGAATGTAAAAACTGCCAGCCTGATCATGACCGGGGCATTACTGGTGTTTATGATCCTGCAGCCTCTGATCGGTGCCCTGTCAGATAAAATCGGGCGCAGGGCATCTATGCTGATTTTTGGTGCCGGGGTGACCCTTTTCACCGTGCCATTACTGACATTGCTGAAAACACCTGGCAGCAGCACCGTCTTTACCCTGGTGCTGGTTGTGCTGGCGCTATTGATCACCAGTTTCTATACCGCGATCAGCGGCGTCCTGAAGGCTGAGATGTTCCCGGCGGAAATCCGTGCTCTGGGTGTCGGCTTACCTTACGCATTAGCCAATGCGATTTTTGGTGGCTCTGCGGAGTATGTTGCGCTGCTGCTAAAAGATAGCGGTATTGAGAGTAGTTTCTTCTGGTACGTATCGGCCATGGGAGCCATCAGTTTCCTGATAGCGCTGGGGCTGCACCGGAAAGGAAAAGAAATAAAGCTGTAGTGCGTCAGAACAGCCCCGCAAGGGGCTGTTTTTTTATGTACCGTATCCGGCCGAATGTGGCTATGCGGGGTGTGGGGGCAATTCCCTGACTGACCGGTGACTACCTGCAGACAGCCGCAGGTCGTTCTCTCTCCGATGCTCAGCATGCTTCTGAGGCTATCATTGGTACGCAAACAGGAAAAAACCGAAGAGAGCCGTCTGACAGCCCTGTGATGAGGATGCTTTTCAGGTACCGTATCCGGCCGAATGTGGCTATGCGGGGTGTGGGGGCAATTCCCTGACTGACCGGTGACTACCTGCAGATAGCCGCAGGTCGTTCTGACACCGATGTTCAGCACGCGTCTGATGTTATCGTTGGTATGCACACAGGAAAAAACCGAAGAGGGCTATCAGACAGCCCCGGGACCGGGGCTGAGGGAAATTACAGGATACGGCTGATCAGGCGATCGATTCTGATCCTGCGCAGGCGACGGATCAGTTTTTTAATCCTGGCCGGATATTCAGCAATGCTTTCCAGCTCATTGTAGTGATTCAGGATCGTGGTGTGTTCACGGATCAATGCCAGTTCTTTCACTTTCTGATCCAGCAGTTGCTGCTGAGGATCATGGATAAGAATGGCATTTTCGAGATCGAGACGCCAGGCCCGGGGATTCAGATTGTTACCGGTCAACAGCATCCACTCATCATCGACCCATATCCCTTTCAGATGATAGCTGTTTTCTCCGTCTTTCCAGAGACGCACGGTGAGTTGCTGATTATCGACATAGTATTGCAACCGGCTGACGAAACGTCGCAGGTTAATTTCATACAGATAAGGCAGTGCACCGATGATTTTAAACGGCTCTTCCGGCGGAATATAAAAATCATTCGCGGTTTTATCACCGACGATAATCTCAACCTGCTTACCCTGACGTAACAGCCGGATGATATTTCTGACCAGGATCGCCGGCATATTAAAGTACGGAGTACAGATAGTTAATTTGTATTCTGCGCAGGGCATCAGATGAAAAATAGTCTGGTTGAGAATGTTATTCTTACCCAGGCCGACCAGAGGCGTCACGGTCAGCTGCCCTTCGGCAGACTGGTCTTCGAATTCATAATTAAAAGTGCGTAATTCCTGACGGAATTGCTTTGTATCACTCTTAATTTCCGGGCTGGAAGGGCGTTCAGACTGATCCAGACGGTGAACCGCTTCGGCCTGCTTCAGATTGATATCAATCCATTCAGACATGGTATCGGCTAAGGCGGCATTACGGATAACCTGGTAACGGTCATAACGATAGCGGTCTTCCTGATGCAGATAGACATTATTCAGACTGGCACCACTGTAGATCACGCAGTCATCAATAATAAAGCCTTTCAGATGCAGTACCCCGAGTGCTTCGCGGGTATTCACCGGAATGCCGTAAACAGGGATCGCAATATCCGGCTGAGCTGCAGCCATTTCGCAATACCAGTCGGCATTGGTCACTCCACGGGCGGCACCGATACGACCACGCTGTGCGCGGTGCCAGTCAACGCAAATAGTGATGTCGAGGTCAGGATTAGCGCGTTTAGCAGCATACAGGGCATCCATCACACTCCGGCCGCCTTCATCATTTTCCAGATAAAGTGCGACCAGGCAAATACGGGTCGTTGCCGCCGAAATTTTTTTCAGTAAGGTCTGGTGAAACTCTACTGCAGAATACAGCATCGTGAAATCAGCAGCAGATTGGGCGAGTCCGGGCAGTTGCGCGAGGTACTGTTGGTGATTATTGAGTTTAAATTTTGACAATATCACAATGCGCTTCTTCTCTGTTCAATGTACGTTTTAACCGAAAAAGTCATGGTCTGAAGGGCAAGTGTAACATTAACCATGTCCTGTCGTGGCAATTTTACTTTTCTGTACGCTTTTCAAACCTTAACGTAGCGGAAGGCGGAGTGTAACGACGTCCTCATCCGCTTGTCTTTCCACGCTGAACCCCAGCTTTCCTGCCAGTGTCATCATCCCCTGATTACGGGGAAGTGTGATGCCGTTAAGGCGATGCAGTCCATGCTGGCGAGTGTAGGCAATCATCTTCTCCAGCAGCCGGCGGCCAAGCCCGATATTCTTCAGATCTGAACGGACCAGCACGGAAAATTCCGCATCGATATTATCAGCATCTGAAATCGCGCGGGTCACTCCGATAATCTCTTCCTGATCACCGACAGACTGAACAGCGACTATAGCCATTTCACGGTCATAATCAATCTGTGTCATGTTGGCGAGGTCATCGTGGGTAAATTCATTGATCTCACTGAAATAGCGATAATAGAGATCTTCTTTCGTGACTTTTGAAATAAAGGCCTTCAGGCCCGGTTCATCTTCCGGGAGGATAGGCCGGAAGAGTACCTGTTGACCGTTTTTCAGTATCACCTGCTCTTCCAGGCGTTGCGGATAGGGCCGGATGGCAAGGCGTGATTCACTTTCGCCATTGAACGGTGCCAGCGACACCGTGGCATCGAGCAGGGTCAGCTGGTCTCCTGCCGCCAGCAGCGGATGGATATCCAGCCACTCAATTTCAGGGCAGTCGATAATCATTGTCGAAATCCGCACCAGGCATTCGCTGACCGCTGTAATATCCAGAGCCTGCAAGGCATTTCTTCCGCGGATGGCGCCCAGCGTGATGGCCCGCTCGACCAGGTTTTTTGCCAGAGTCATATTCAGCGGCGGAAGGGCTACCGCCAGGGGCAGATCACTTTTCCATTCACCATTGCCTTCGCCCAGAAGGATTACGGGTCCGAAAAGCGGATCTGACTGTACGGAAATTCTCAGCTCTTCAGCACCGGCCCGCCGCGCCATACTCTGAACGATAAGACCACGGATATCTGCTTCCGGCCAGGCCTGGCGGGCCCGGCTCAGGATAGCGTCTGCCGCCCGGCGAACATCGGCCGGGGTATGAAGATACAGCATTACCCCCTGAATCTCAGATTTATGGGGAATATCCGGAGAACGTAATTTCAGCGCGACCGGGTATCCGATATTTTCGGCAACCCTGACCGCCTGCTGGCTGTCGGCCGCCACCCAGGTAGACAGAGTATTCAGCCCATACCCGCGAAACAGCGTCTGTACTTCGTGTGTATCCAGATGCCTGTTCCCGGCAGACAGTGTTTGCTGTAACCGCTGACGCAGATTCAGATGCCGTTGCGGCATACCGGCCGGCCGGGCCGGCGTTTCGCGGAGTTGCTGCTGGTTACGCCGGTATTCCACCATATGCATAAATGCGGTAATCGTTCCTTCCGGAGTACGCCAGGTCGGGATCCCCGCCTGAGTAAAGGCTTCCCGTGCTTCCCGTGACGAGTATTCACCGCACCAGTTGGTCAGCAGAGTTAACCGCCTGCCGCGGGGATGTTCCCTCACCCGGCGGATGATCTCCATGGCACATTCACTGGCCGGAGAGACGGCACTGGGCGCATGGATGATCATCAGCGCATCGATATCCTGACAGTCCAGTAACGGGGTCATCACGGACAGGTAACGTTCCGTGGTTGCATCATCCTGCAGATTGAGCGGGTTACCTGTACGAACGGTGGGCGGCAACACCGATTGTAACGCTTGTGTCAGCTCCGGGCTCATCGGAGCCAGAACGCCTTTTCGGGTATGAAGTTCATCCAGCGCAAGGGCCGCGGGGGCCGCACCGTTACTGATAATAAATAGCCGTTCACCGCGCAGGGGGCGCATATGACTCAGGGTTTCGACGGCAGAAAAAAGTTCATGTGTATCTTTGACCCGCAGCATCCCGGCACGGCGGATGGCGGCATCCCAGGCGGCATCCAGACTTTCTGTGGCATCCAGCAATTCTCTTGCCTCATAACAGCGACCGCTTTTGATCACCAGAATGGGCTTATTACGCGAAGCACTGCGGGAGGCTGACACAAAACGCCGGGCATCCTGCAGATTTTCCAGCGACAGCAGGATTGCACTGGTTTTGCTGTCCCTGGCAAGAAAGTCGAGGACATCATCGACGGCAATATCAACGCTGTCTCCCAGCCCGATAAACCACGAAAATCCCAGATGTCGTTGCTGCGCCCAGTCGAGCAGGGTATTGGAGACGGCGGCAGATTGTGAAATGAACGCCAGCCTGCCGCGGCGTATCGGCACCGGAGAAAAACTGGCGTTGATCCCCTGCCAGGGGGCCAGCAGTCCCAGACTGTTCGGGCCGAGAATACGCATACCCAATTCACCCGCCAGCCGCTTCAGTCCGGGCTGTTGATCGCGGGGAGCGGACAGAATAATACAGGCTTTACAGCCGATGGCCGCAAGTTGTCGCAGGATATCTGTGTTACGTGAGGCATGCGTGCAGATAACGGCCAGGTCCGGGATCAGCGGGAGCTTATCCACTGAGGGATAAGCCAGTACGCCGCAGACCGAGGTCCAGCCCGGGTTGACCGGCAGTACCGGACCTTTAAAGCCCCCGGCAAGCAGGTTACGCATCATCAGGTGACCGGCGCGACCAGGCTTCTCCGAAGCACCGATCACTGCGACCGAGGCGGGTTTCAGTAATGCTTCAAGGCCACGCTGGCTCATTATATTTCTCCTGAGATATCCTGCTGCAGTTTATTCCTGTTGTTGCTGTTTTTCTGTGAGGTACGCCTGGTGAGAAGGTTTTCCAGCCAGATAACGTTCACGAAAACATTCAAAATGGTTCAGTAACCCGGTCGCTGCTGCTTCATCACCGGCCTGTTCCAGTAATGCGATAGCGACTTCCGCGGTGCAATGCTGTCCGGCCCCCGGTGATTCCCGCAGGCTGTAACGGGATGGACGGGTGACATTTAATGACATTACCGGAAACCGGTCCATCCAGGGGCTTTTTCGAAACATTTTTGCGGCTTCGGTCCAGGTGCCATCCAGCATAATAAACAGCGGCGGCTTCCCCTCGCGCGGCGGGGTAGTGATAACTTCTCTGCCGGGGGCCGCATAGTGGCCGGGAAAGACGACCAGCGGCTGCAGCAGGTCATTATTTACCGTCTCCAGCAATGCCGGCGGAGGCGCGGTGCGGGACCATTCGTAGGCTGTGGTTTCCGGCAGAATATCGGCAATCAGTCGTCCGGTATTGCTCGGTTTCATCGGTTCGGTATCAAACATCACCAGACAAAACTGGCTCCGTGCCGGGACGGGAGTGATGGTGTGACATAAACAGCGGGGAACGGGGAGCAGGCAACGCTGACACCGGACGACCCGGTTGCCCCGGGCAAGGAAGGGGCGGGTGGATCGCGCAAGGCGGTTTGCCCTGAGTGTCAGTACGGCATTATCTGGCATAGGTATCTTGTTATCCGGGAAAACTGCAGTGTAAATCAAAAAGGTGATCACTGCGTAATTTTCCCGGAGGGGGGCGGTTATCCGCGAGGTTCATCCAGCCATTGTTCAAAACCGGCTTTCGGCAATGCACCGGCCAGAGTATCGATATGTTTTCCCTGATTAAACAGCATCAGGGTCGGAATACTGCGGATGCGGAAACGGGCACTCAGTTCGGCTTCGTTCTCCGTATTAACCTTAATAAAACGCATCTCTGTTGCCCGTTCTTCGGCGACATCCTCAAATACCGGCGCAAATCCGACACAAGGACCGCACCAGGGGGCCCAGAAATCAATCACTACCGGTAAGTCATCCCGGAGCAATTTATCCAGTGTGGCCGCGGTCGCATTGATAATCTCTCCGCTAAACAGAGGCTCAGCACAGCGTCCGCATTTCGCGTGGTCGTCTTTCTTTTCTTCAGGCAGGCGGTTGATGGCAAGACATTGGCTGCATACGGTATTCATGATGACCTCTGATAAATGTAAGGCAAATTATATCGTTGATTATCTGCCATACTGCGTTTACGGGCCAGAAGGATCCATCAATAGCTATAATAGATAGCAGTATTAATGGGCAAAGTTAATAGATTAGCTGCGTGACATCAGGTAATCTTCGCGCTCCAGAACAGGAGGAAAGAATGAGCGACGATTTAAAAGGCAAAAGCAATAAAGTTAAAGTGATGTATGTTCGCAACGAGGATGATACCCGTCAACGTACAGGGAATCCGCGAACAGGCAAAGGAGGTCGTTCTCCGTCACGTCAGCAGGAGCCAGGTCGCCGTCAGGAAGAGAAATCCCGTTCTCCGTGGCGCACGGTCTCACGGGCACCATCTGAAGAGGGCGCGACGGCGAAGACTGCCGCCCCGAATGCGGATTCTCCTGTCAGAAATATTATCGATCCTGAAGTTATTCGTAAGCAGCGTCAGGAAGAAACACGCGTTTATGGTGAAAATGCCTGCCAGGCGCTGTTCCAGAGCCGCCCTGAAGCCATCGTCCGTGCATGGTTTGTACAGAGCGTTACCCCGCGTTTTCGTGAAACCCTGCGCTGGCTGGCTGCTAACCGTAAAGCCTATCATGTGGTTGAAGAGGCTGAGCTGGTAAAAGCGGCGGGCACCGAGCACCATGGTGGCGTCTGTTTCATCATCAAGAAACATATGGGACAGGATGTCAGCGAATGGCTGGCGCAGTCTGCTGAAAAAGAGTGCGTACTCGCATTAGAAAATGTGGGTAACCCGCATAACCTGGGTGCGATTATGCGTAGCTGTGCGCATTTCGGCGCAAAAGGTATTCTGGTGGATGATGCTTCATTGCTGGAATCCGGTGCAGCTGTCCGTACGGCGGAAGGCGGGGCTGAACATGTCCAGGCCATCACGGCGAGTCACTTTGAGCAGGGCCTGGAGGCTTTCCGTCAGGCGGGATACACCATCGTTACCACCTCCAGCCATGCCGGTCAGCCTCTGTCGGCGGCCACACTGCCGGAGAAGATGGTACTGGTACTCGGTCAGGAAGGCGACGGGCTGACAGAATCAACGCTGAAACAGGGCGACATCAGTCTGTCGATTGATGGTACCGGCCATGTCGAAAGTCTGAATGTCTCGGTAGCCACAGGGATCCTGCTGGCCGAGTGGTGGCGTCAGAACCACTAAGCCGCACAGAAAAAAAGCGCCGGTCGGCGCTTTTTTTTGCGAAATATCCCGGGACTAATGGGCACCGCCACCGTCACTGGATTTGCCGCTACTGCCAAACGGGGGTCTGGCAAACCAGATAGTCACCAGTAACAGAATAAAAATGCCACCTGCCGCCCAGAATATCTCATTGGCAGAAATGATTAACCCCTGATTGGTGATCTGTTGCGCCAGGTAACCAGAGGCCTGCTGGTGGGTCATCCCCAACCCTTCAAGTTTCTGATACATCTGCTGGGCATTCGGATTATAGGGAGTCACCGACTCTGCCAGCTGACTATGATGCAATGACTCCCGGTTACTCCAGAGGGTGGTCGTGACCGAAGTCCCGATCGAACCTGCCAGTGTCCGCAGAAAGTTTGACAGGCTGGACGCTGCCGCCATGCGTTCAGGCGGCAGCCCGGACAAGGTAATGGTTGTCAGAGGCATAAAGAAGCAGGCGACCGCAAATCCCTGAATAAACTGAGGCCACGCACTGGCTGCAAAATTCATTGCCGGTTCAAAGGTATAAGCACGCCAGTAAAAACAGACGGCATACATAATGAAGCTGAAGGTCACCAGCATTCGCATATCAAGCTTATGGGCGAATCGTCCGATAATCGGTGACAGGATAACCGGTAAAATTCCGACCGGCGCAGAGGCCAGCCCGGCCCAGGTAGCAGTATACCCGAAGACCTCCTGCAACAACTGGGGCAGTAAAACGATGGTACCGAAATAGAGCATATAGGCCAGGCTGATCGATACACAACCGATAGTGAAATTTCGCGAGCGGAACAGCGATAAATCCACGATAGGATGGTCATCAGTCAGCTCCCAGATGAGCAAGACCAGCAAGGCGACCACCGACAAGACCGTCAGAATGATTATCTCATCCGAACTAAACCAGTCCAGCTCTTTTCCCCTGTCCAGCATGACCTGCAAACAACCGATACCGATCACCAGGCTGACCAGTCCGACAATATCTATCGGCTGCCGGGTAATTTGCGTCTCCCTGCCGCGGATCGTTTGCAGACTCAGTAAAATGACCACGATGCCGATCGGCACATTGATGAAAAAGATCCATCCCCAGTGATAATTATCACTGATCCATCCCCCGAGAATAGGGCCGCAAATCGGGGCCACAATCACCGTCATCGCCCAAAGTGACAGGGCGACGCTCCGTTTTGCTGGCGGATAGTTGTTCAGCAGCAGACTCTGAGATAGCGGGATCAGGGGGCCGGCAACCACGCCCTGAATAACACGGAAGAAAATCAGGGTAGACAGGCTGCCTGACATACCACAGGCCCAGGACGCGATAGCAAAACAGATGGTCGATAACATGAACAGTCTGACTTCACCAAAGCGTTTGGCAAGCCACCCGGTCAGCGGAATCGAGATAGCGTTCGCGACCCCGAAGGAGGTGATAACCCAGGTCCCCTGGGAGTTTGAGGCGCCCAGGTTCCCTGCTATGGTAGGGATAGCAACGTTCGCAATGGTGGAGTCCAGTACCTGCATGAACGTTGCCAGTGATAAGGCAATGGTCATCAGGACCAGCGGAAGTCCTTCCAAAGGTTTCTGTGGCATGACGTTATCCCCGGCCATTAACCGGCATTCGCCCTGATCACGCCAGCGATCACCTGGTTCACCTGATCCAGCTGTAACTCAAGCGCGTTACTTTGATAGGCCGGTGTTTTACGCACGGCACTGGCCAATACCGCCCCTTGCGGGTCACTGGTATCAACGGTGACCAGCGTGGACAGGCCGATACGCAGCGGATGTTTTGCTAAGTCAGCCGGGTCGATATCCACCCTGACAGGTAAACGCTGCACCACTTTAATCCAGTTACCGGTCGCATTCTGCGCCGGAAGCAGGGAAAAGGCGCTACCGGTCCCCATATCCAGACCGACGACCTTACCGTGATAGACCACATCATCGCCGTAGAGATCAGAAACAATGGTCGCCGGTTGTCCGATACGGACACCCGCAAGTTGAGTCTCTTTAAAGTTAGCATCAACCCATAGCTGCTTATCCGGCACTACCGCCATCAGTGAACTTGACGGGGTAATCTGTGCGCCGACCTGAACTGCACGGCGTGAAATATACCCATCAATCGGGCTGCGGATATCGGTCCGCTGCAGTGCCAGCCAGGCATCGCGAACCGCTGTCGCGGCTTGCTGAACGGCCGGCTGATTTTCCAGAGAGGTGTTCAGCAATATGGCCTGATTAGCATTGTATTGTTGTGTTGCCACATCCAGGGCAGCCTGCGCACTGGTCACTGCATCACGGGCGTGCTGTAAATCTTCCCGACCGATCAACTGTGCTTTCCCTAAAGGGATACGGCGTTGTAAATCTTCCTGAGCCTGCGAAAGGGCGATTTTTTTGAGGGTAATGTTGGCCAGGTACTGTTTACTGTTGATCATTGCCTGGCGGGTCTGACGAACGCTGGTGGCAAGTGCAGTCAGCGATTTTTCGTAAGCCTGCCCGGCGTCAGTTTTGTCCAGAGTGACCAGAACGTCGCCCTGTTTAACGTAATCGGTATCATCGAACCAGACCTTAGTCACACTCCCGGAGACCTGCGGCATGATCTGCACCTGATTCCCTGCGACATACGCATCGTCCGTGTCCTGATAATGACTCAGGACCAGAAACCAGTAGGCGAAATATCCGAGGGCAATGACAACACACAGAACGGCCAGAAGCGTTAATAACGTTTTACGCGCTTTCTTTTTCTTACGTTGGGGCTGCAGAGTTTCCTCACCTGCACTCATAGAATTCTCCACCTATGATAAAATTTGAAGTTCCAGCCCCGCTTTTCTGAAGTGATGACAGACGCCGCAGCCGGAAAAGGCACGGAAGCATAACCAAAACTGAAATAACTGATTTAGCACTTCATGACATTTTACGTGTTTTCAACCACATCTCAGGCTTTACTGTCCATTTCATCCAGGCGGCCCAGTAATTTTCTGGACAGCGTTTCCAGTTGCTGCTGTTCTTCTGCCGTCAGCACACTCCATAAATGCTTGAGGCTTTCGTGTTGTGGTGGCAACACTTCACACAGGAAGTCATACCCTTTCTGGGTCAGATGCAGGTGAAGGCAGCGTCTGTCGTTATCGCTTTCCTTACGCTCAATCCAGCCTCGCTTTTCCAGTTCATCCGCAATCCGTGTGGCGTTGGTGCGGGACGACCCCAGCGCAGAGCTGAGCTCAGAGGGTTGAATACTTTGATTTTCTCGCGCATCCAGCGTCATCAGCGCAGTAAACAGGGTGTCATTGATGCCGCGATCTTTCAGCATTTTATTACGATTATCGAGCAGTTTACCCTGAATATGCATACACAGACGTGTCAGCAGGACTTCATGAACGGGATAGTTGGTGTGGCGCTCGGCCAAAACATCGAGCATTTTTTCAATCGGAGAGAATGAACTTCCCATGGAATTACCTCACTGATAATAATTATTTTGGTTTCCATTCCAGTCAGTGACCACTCTCATACCCCGTGGCAGAGAGTGACCCGGTAATTTTTTGAGGCTAATAATTACTTGTGGGAAAGTCACATGACTAAAAGAATATGCCGCTAACGATAGCAAACCCCTCAGGGAGTTAATAGTCCGGAAAGGACTTTTTGTTGGTTTATAATCGGAATGATGACGAAAACGCATCAAATGTGTACAACCCGGAGGTTAGAGTCAGGCAGGGCAGGGACGGGCAGCCTCAGAAAGGCAAATTATCCGGCGGTGATCCCCGGACCGGAGCGGGTTCAGATAAAAAAAGGGACAGCCCGAGGCTGTCCCTTTTTAGCAGGATAAAATCAGGATTTCGCGGCGGCTAAAGCATCGCTTACCCATTGATTAAACACGGCCTGATGCGCATGGATCCATCCGTCGACCTGACGGTTGATATCGGCATCACTGCTTTCCCCTGCATACATACGGGCATTCTGAGCATTGATATCTGCCAGTGGCAGGCGCATCTCAGAGAAGAGTTTCGCTGCGGCAGGGTTTTTTAATGCCCATGCTTTGTTTGCCACAATATGCATGGTGTTGACCGGGAACCCGTAGTTGGCACCGTTCGGTAATTTGGTATCCACATTTTTCTGTGCACCCGGTAATGACGAGAACGGAACCTGTAACCAGACAACATCGCGGCCCGGCTTCAGAATGTCGCTCACCCAGTAAGGTGTCCAGGTGTAGTAAAGGATAGGTTTCCCTTGTTTGTAACGGGAAATCGTATCGGCCATCATGGCGGAATAGTTACCCATATTCGCCTGTACGGTATTCTGCAGAGAGTAAGCGTTGACCTGATGATTAATCACGGCTTCGCAACCCCAGCCAGGCGTACAACCGGTCAGATCGGCTTTCCCGTCACCATTGGTATCGAATAATTTCGCAAGCTTAGGATCTCTGAGCTGAGCGATATTGGTGATGTGGTATTTATCGGCAGTTTTCTTATCGATCAGATAGCCCTGAGCCGCCCCGGTGACATAAGTCCCTTCACGGTAAAAGACTTTATCGCCGCCCGCCGCCTGATACATATCATCATGCAGGGGTTGCCAGTTAACGGCGGTGAAGGTGGCATCGCCAGAGGCTATCGAGGTATAACCCACGTTGTAGTCCACTTCATCCGGAGCATCGACGGTATAACCCAGTTTTTCCAGCGCGCGGCTGACCAGTAATGTCTGAAAGGTTTCGCCGCTGATGGTGCTCTGTACCGGTTTAACGGTAATCCCTTTACCCGGCAGATCGGCAGCATAGGTCTGACCTGCCATCAGCAGAGTGAGGGTGGTCGCTGTGAGTAGTTTGCGCATAGTCTTTCCTCAGTTATCGGGATACCCGCAGGGGGCGGGTATCCGTTTGATTATTTGGTCGCTGAATGCTTAACAAAAGGACGTAACAGTAATCCGACAGGCCCGGTGAGATACCAGTGACGCTGCAGACGATGACGTTTGCTGCTACCCACAGACTGCGTCAGGCGGTCGAGAATAATCGCCAGAATCACGATCCCGACACCGCCGACGGTGGCGAGTCCCATATCCAGTCGACCAATACCCCGCAGGACCATCTGACCCAGTCCGCCGACGGCGATCATGGACGCAATAACGACCATTGACAGAGACAGCATCAGCGTCTGGTTCACCCCGGCCATGATGGTGGGCATAGCCAGAGGCAGCTGAACTTTAAACAGCATCTGACGCGGGCTGGCACCGAATGATTCACTCGCTTCAATCAGGTCAGCCGGCACCTGTTTAATGCCCAGGATGGTCAGACGGACTATCGGAGGTAGGGCGAAGATAATGGTGACCACGACGCCCGGCACATTACCGATACCAAACAGCATTACAATCGGCACCAGGTAGACGAACGCCGGGGTGGTTTGCATGGCATCCAGGATCGGCCTGATGATTTTCGCCGCCCGGTCACTGCGTGCCAGCCAGATACCCAGCGGCAAACCGATGACAATACAGAACAGCAGGGAGGTCAGTACCAGTGAGAGCGTGACCATCGCATCGCCCCAGGCACCGATAGCCCCGATTACCACCAGTGAGATCAGGGTCGCAATGCCCATCCCGCCGGTTGTCATCTGCCAGGCGATCAGGGTGAAGATCAGGATGGCCACAGGTGAAGGCATCGACGTCAGTAAATGCTGAAATGCACTCAGTATGTAGTCGATGGGGACACGTATCCCCTGGAACACCGGACGGAAATTATTGACCACCCAGTCAATGCCGTGTGTCACCCAACTATCCAGTGGGATTAACGTCTTATGGAACGGGTCCATAATATTAAAATGTTCATGGGCAGGGGCTGCAGGTGCATTCAGCCAGCTGTCATTGGACGCGGCTGCATGGCTGCTGCTGTCACCGCCACTGCTCCACGCATCCCCGGCATTGCTGCTATCGGGTGTGCTGCTGGCTGGTGCAGAAGAGGTTGCGCCCCAGGGATCGCTGGCACTGCTGTCGGCCGCCGGGGCCGCGGTATGTGCCGGTGCTGCGCTGCTGGTCGCTGCAGAATCACCCCATGGATTAGTGTCTGGTTTACTCATTACTGATTACCCTCGCGATCCAGAGCCTTTAACAGACTGCTCTTTGAAATAATGCCGACATACTGGTTATCTTCGTCAGTGACAGGGACAGCACAAGGTGCTGCGGCAACGTGCGAAAATATTTCATTCAATGGTGTCGTTGCCGGAATCGGTTCAGGACTTTCCAGGAATGCGCTTTCCAGAGGGGCCCCGTTTTCCAGAGCTTTTTGTAACGAATCACCGGAAACAATCCCGGCAAACTTCTGTTTGTCCAGCACGTAACCGTATTCTCTGTCTTTATCCCGCAGCAACTGCAATGCTGAACGCGGGCCAAAACCAGGTGTTTTTCGCAGGAGTCCATCCGCACCACGGCGGGCGATGTCTTTCGCACTAAAGACCTGACTGATATCCACCCCCCGGAAGAAGGTTTTCACATAGTCATTGGCCGGGTTATTCAGGATTTCGTCCGGTGTACCGACCTGAACAACTTCACCGTTTTGCATGATGGCAATTCTGTCCCCGATACGCATCGCTTCGTCTAAATCATGAGAGATAAACACGATGGTACGTTGCTGACGGGTTTGCAGTTTGACCAACTCATCCTGCATTTCAGTACGAATTAAGGGGTCGAGTGCAGAAAACGCCTCATCCATCAGCAGGATATCAGGGTTAATCGCCAGTGCACGGGCAAGACCGACACGCTGACGCATGCCGCCTGAGAGTTCATCAGGGAAGGAGTGTGCATATTTCTCCAGGCCCACCTGACGCAAGGCATCCATCGCTTTGGTTTCACGCTCTTTTGGCGGGATCCCGGCCAGCTCCATACCAAAGGCCGTATTATTCACGACGTTCATATGGGGCATCAGTGCAAAAGACTGGAAGACCATGCTGATTTTGCTGCGGCGGATCTCTCTCAGCTGAGATTCGGGTATCTTCGCGATATCCAGACCGTCAATGAGAACCTGACCCCGGGTGGGTTCGATCAGACGATTGAGAAGGCGAACCATGGTGGATTTTCCGGAACCGGATAATCCCATGATCACAAAAATCTCGCCTTCTTCAATGGCCAGACTGGCGTCGTTGACACCCACTGAAAGCCCTGTTTTATCCAGAATCTGCTCTTTATTGAGCCCCTTCTCCAGATATTTGAAGGCTTTTCCCGGATGATCGCCAAAAATTTTATATAGATTTTTTACTTCAAGTTTAATTGCCATTCGGTCGTATTTTCCTGGGTTATATTTATTTTTTCATGGATTTATATTGTCCGGAGGGTGATGTACTTATATAACCGTACCATACTCAGAATATCTGACAACCCTTGACTTTGTTAATTCCGGTGGATATCGGGCGTGATATTTCCCGTCAGCGCAGTACTGACAAGGGATACATGGCATCCGGTAAGTTATCAGATTATTTACCTCTGCTACGTCATTCTTTGAGAATAATAAACCGGGAGTGTGATCCAACTGGCTGAAATTCATCATTAAAAAAAGACGTTATTTTAACCGTAAGTCATTTTCGCCTTCTGTATACTATTTATGACCTATGCGACAGATAATTGAGTGAATACCCTGGTATTGATGGGGAATAACACTGCAGCGATGGAATGATTTATATAACCCGTGTTCACTCTGTTTCTGGTGGTTTATTGTTCCGTGTTTTTGTTGTTAATATGTGTTTTTATGCTGGAGTTTAGCCTGTTTTGTGGTTTTTAATATTGTTGCGGGCAGGGGGGCCTGCTCTGTTTTTCTGTTTTTCCGCCTTTCGCTCCGGCAGGTCTGAGGCCGCAGGTATTCGCAGGAAGCAGGTCGAAGTAATATCAGTCAGTCTCATCGGCAGAGATGTTTATTCTGCCTGCTGTTAATGGAATCTCCATAAAAACAGCCCCGTCTCGGTGATGGCGATAATGAGTGGATATTACCAGAATGTTATCTTTATTATTTTCTGTCATTGAGGCAGATAAGGTAAATATAGGGCGCTGACAGGTTGCCGGGGTTCATCGATATTTTTTTTCATCACCGGAAAATATCGGGTAGTTCCGCGAGGGAACGCAGACGAAATTCGGCCAGGAGATTAGCAGGGTTTGACGCTGTGATCGTGACCGGAAATATCCGGCTAACAACAGAGGGTACAAGGGAAATATCAGTAGTGATAAGGCTCATGCGAAGGGGAAATAACGGCAGCCGCAGACGGGTAAATTTTTGACACAGATTGTCATGAGAGTAGCGGAATACATCGGTAACAAGCTCCCGGTTAACGGGACGACTGCCGTTAACCGGGAGCAGAGATCCCGGAACTGATATTAACGTTTCGCTAACAAAATTCCGAAGACCACACCGACAGCAGCACCAATACCGGCGGCAGGCAGCGGATTTTCACGGATCCAGTTACCTGCGCAACAGGTTTCACCGTCATCCCCCTTCAGGGTGGCACGCGCTTTTTTCAGTAACTGCTGAGCATTTTTCTGTGCCTCTTCCAGACCATCCTGAGCATCATCAGAATAAGACTTCAGTAATGCTTCAAGGCTGTCTGCGAGTTCACCCACTTCCAGTTCACTTTCTTCGGCTTCAGACTTTTTGTATTTCGTTGGCATTTTTTCTCTCCGTGTTATATCAACCTGTTAATAAGCATAGCCCGGGATTTGGACTATGCTGTCAGTTAAGGAAAATTCCGAATGATCCGAGCCACAAGGCAGGGTGGCTGCGTTACAGTGAGCCGGCATGATAAGAATTGAGGGGATTTACTATGTATTTACGTCCGGATGAAGTGGCCCGTGTACTGGAAAAAGCGGGTTTTGAAATGGATCTGGTGACACCTAAAACTTACGGGTACCGCAGGGGTGAAAACTATGTCTATGTCAACCGGGAAGCCCGGTTAGGGAGAACGGCTTTAGTCATTCATCCGACATTAAAAGAAAAGAGCCAGCATTTTGCTGAACCGGCATCAGACATCAAAACCAGTGATCACTATAAAGAGTTTCCGCTCTACCTGTCGACAGACGAGCAGGAACATTACGGTATCCCTCATGGGTTCAGTTCCAGAATGGCCCTGGAACGCTATCTCAGTGGCGTCTTTGGATAAGCGGTGATACAACCGGCAGTGACAAACAGCCCGGGGCCTGGCTGTTTGTCACCCCGCACTCACTGTGCCGTCGGCTTAACCATCGGTGCCCGGTGAGGTTTAAATTTCTCCAGAAACTGATGCTGGAAAATACACATACGGATAGTGTTTCGGTATTCCCCGTTGATGAAAAACTCGTGTTTCAACACCCCTTCGGTTTCGAACCCCAGCTTGCTATAGATATGAATCGCTTTCTCGTTTTCCTCATCAACAATGAGATAGAGTTTATAGAGATTCAGCACCGAAAAGCCATATTCCATCGCCAGCCTGGCGGCCTGACTGGCCAGCCCTTTCCCCTGGTGAGCCGGGTCGATAATTATCTGAAACTCAGCGCGCCGGTGGACATGATTGATTTCGACCAGTTCCACCAGTCCTGCGTTTACACCCGCATGCTCGACCACAAACCGGCGCTCTGTCTGATCATGAATATGCTTATTATACAGGTCGGTCAGCTCCACGAAGGCTTCATACGGCTCTTCAAACCAGTAGCGCATTACACTGGCATTGTTATCCAGCTGGTGGACAAAATGCAGGTCTTCCCGCTCCAGCGGGCGAAGTTTTATCGTCATTTGCAGTTCCTGAAGGACTGATTTACGTTGCGTCAGAAAGTATGCCACGTCTGCGGTCTTCACTGAAAGGCAGGGAAGGCGACCTGAGGGACTATCGTTGAGAATAACGTGCTCTGGCACAAGGATTGCATCGGAATAGCTGATTAATTAGCAGGGGAGGCCAGCTCCCCCTGATTCAGGAGAGCCACGATGAAAAAGAGCCCTTGCCAGCAATATGGTCTGGCAGAACATTACCCGCGCGACCTGAAAGGCTACGCCGGTACTCCGCCAAAGGCGGCCTGGCCTGGTGGTGCGAAGATAGCGGTTCAGTTCGTCCTTAACTATGAAGAGGGCGCCGAGAACCATATCTGGCATGGCGATGCGGGATCAGAGCAGTTCCTGTCAGATATTATTGGCGCAGCCAGTTATCCCTCTCAGCACATGTCGATGGATTCGCTGTATGAATATGGCTCCCGGGCCGGGTTCTGGCGTATTCACGGGGAGTTTGTCAGACGTGGTCTGCCATTGACGGTATTCGGGGTGGCGATGGCGCTGGCCCGTCACCCTGAAATCGTCTCAGCCATAAAAGCGGCGGATTTTGACGTGGTCAGCCACGGCTGGCGGTGGATCCACTATCAGGATATGTCGCCGGAACAGGAGCGACAGCATATGCAGCAGGCCATTGAGGTGCTGACAGAGTTATTCGGTCAGCGGCCGACAGGCTGGTATACCGGGCGTGACAGCCCGAACACCCGGCGCCTGCTGGTGGAACAAGGCGGCTTTCATTATGACAGTGATAACTACGGGGATGATTTACCTTTCTGGACCCCGGTCACGTGCAGCAGCGGAGAAACCCGCCAGCATCTGGTGATCCCTTACACTCTGGAATGTAATGATATGCGGTTCTGCACGCCGCAGGGGTTTAATACCGCAGAGCATTTCTTTACCTATCTGCGGGACAGTTTCGATGTGCTGTATGAGGAAGGCGCGACCACGCCTAAAATGATGTCGATTGGTATGCACTGCCGTATTCTTGGCCGGCCGGGGCGCTTCCGTGCCCTGCAGAAGTTTCTTGATTATATCGCAGACTTTCCGGATGTCTGGGTCTGTACCCGCCAGCAGATCGCAGAGCACTGGACGACCCATCACCCTGCACCTTAACCGTCGGGTCACTGTCCCGGCCGGGACAGTGACCCAATATCACGACATCAGGCTCACCTGAGCCGCCACTATCCGCCAGCCTTCGGGGAATCGCACCCAGCTTTGCTGTTGCCGGCCGATTTTATCGGTCGTGCTGCGGGTGAACTCTGTACTGCAGACCGCAAAATCATCGCCATAGGTCGTGATCACCGTGTTCTGCAGTACCCGCTCCAGGTTAGCTGAAGGCCTGCCGGCACGGAATGCCTGGATCTGTTCGATGCCGTACAAATTCTCGCCGGCACCCAGGCGGACGGTATGGGGACTGTGCCAGAATAATTCATCCAGCACTTTGATATCATTGGTCGTCAGGGCTTTTTCGTAGCGACAGAACTGCCTGGTGACTTCTTCCAGCACATCGGGCTGGTTAATGACCGGTGTATTCATGCATGAGAATCCATTAATGAAAAGGGCGGCAGGGTAATATTCATCTGTTCCAGGGCACGCGCTGCGCGGAGGGCGACCGCTTCTTTAAACGGCGCGGCAATAATCTGTACCCCGACAGAGAGGCCGTTTGCTGCGGCCAGTGGCACGGTACACACCGGTAAGCCAAGGAAGGAGATGGGCTGCGTCAGCATCCCCATACTGGCCCGGACCGGCAGGTCCTGATGATTTATCCGCATCGTATCCTGATTAATGACGGTTGCACTGCAGGGGGTCGCCGGAGCCAGTAAAATGTCCACATTATCGAATAATGGCAGCACCTGATCACGGAAGTGACGGCGGAAACGCTGGGCCTGCACATACCAGCTGGCGGGAAGCATTGCACCGGCCAGCAGACGCTCACGTGAGTGAGGTTCAAACAGTTCCGGCGACTGCCGCAAGGCCGGCAGATACTGGTTACCCCCCTCACAGGCAGTCAGGATAAAGGCGGCCTGCCTGGCCAGTTCCGCCCCGGGAAGTTCCGTCGCTTCTGTGGCATTCAATGCCCGCGCGACGGTGGCGACGGCCCCCCGGGCCTCATCATCACACCATTGAGAGAAATAACCGCCCAGAACACCGACCCGTAACCCGGACACGGACTGAGTCAGTGCCGGTGTTGCGGCGTCAGCGGGACGTGCGGACTGAAATGCATCCTGCGGATCATGGCCCTGCAACTGGTCATAAACCAGAGCCAGATCGTCGACGGTCCGGGCAAAGGGACCGATATGATCGAGGCTGCCGACAAAAGGATGAGTACCGTGGCGGGATAGCCGGCCGAAGGTCGGTTTCAGTCCGAAGATACCACAGAGCGCAGCGGGCACCCGTATCGAACCATTGGTGTCAGAGCCGAGGGCGAAAGGGACCAGGCCGGCGGCCACGGCGGCAGCGGACCCTCCGGAGGAACCGCCGGCAATACGCTGTAAATCTCTCGGGTTATGGCAAGGACCGTAATGCGTGTTTTCGGTGGTAAAACCGTACGCATAGGCATCCATATTCAGCATGCCGGAAAGCAGGGCGCCCGACTGGTGTAACCTGGTGACGGCCGTGGCATCGGCCGTCGCCGGCGGACGGTTGCAAAACAGTTTCGCCCCGGCCACGGTTGCGTAGCCTTTAACATCGAACAGGTTCTTTACCGCATAAGGGATCCCCGCCAGCGGACTGCCTGGCTGACCTGCCATAAACTGTTTATCTACGGCGGCGGCTTCCCGCAACATGCGCTCTCCGGTGACCTCGGTCCAGGCATTCAGTTGCGGATTGAAGGTGGCGATGGACTGTAATGTCTGCCGGGCAATATCGGTAGCACTTAGTTCACCACGCAACCGGGCCTGACGGAGTTCAGTGATGTTTAATCCGTTGAGTGTCATAACGTATAAACCCCGCCAACTTCCAGACGGTCATCCAGCGGGTAGTCCATTAAGGGCTGAGCCATACCGGCAATACGGGTGAGCTGTACCAGCAGTTCAGCCCTGCGTTCGTCGGTCAGTGTCAGGTCAAGAATTTGCTCCATCAGGGTCAGATAGGCTGACCAGGTATCGGATTGTGTCATAGTTTTCTCCTCAGAAGCCGGCAGCACTGCCGTTACTGCGTGGATCGGATGCACCTTCAAGCATGCCATTCACATGGCGGACAATGGCACCGGCATGGCCGGTGGCTTCACTGAAATCGCTGAGTAATTCGACGTCGTGGCCCATTTTTTTCAGTGCATCAACGGTGTCGTGACTGAAACGGCTTTCCAGTTTAAGAGACTCAGACGAATCTCCCCAGGTGCGGCCCAGCAACCAGCGCGGTGCGGTAATTGTTTGCTGTAAAGGCTGGTTCTGCAGGACATAGCGGGTGAACAGCGTTGCCTGGGTTTGCGGCTGGCCATCGCCACCCATGGAGCCGTAGACCATCACGCGGCCGTCTTTCAGACGGGCCGCAGCCGGGTTCAGGGTATGAAAGGGTTGTTTACCCGGCGCCAGGGTCAGCAGGTGATCCTTTTGCAGCGTAAACGCGGCACCGCGGTTCTGCCACAGGATCCCGGTATCAGGGATCACCACACCGCTGCCAAATTCGTGGTAAATGCTCTGGATAAAGGAGACGGCCATACCGTCTTTATCGATA
Organism: Tatumella terrea; assembly: GCF_039523755.1. NCBI lineage: Bacteria > Pseudomonadati > Pseudomonadota > Gammaproteobacteria > Enterobacterales > Erwiniaceae > Tatumella > Tatumella terrea. Next base: position 23,001 of record NZ_BAAAFX010000025.1, read on the forward strand.
ACCCCCATCCATACGGTATCTCCGGGATCGCGCTGTCCCGCATCGGCAGCCGCGTGCTGCAGATCTATCGCCGAGGCTAAGCTGTCCAGCATCTCTGCTGACAGCAGGTCCTGTGCTTCTGTCTGCATTTCCCGCGGGTCGGTCAGCCAGTGATCCCGAAGCGTAAAGGCCTGCCGGGTGGCTTCAACGATACGATGAATGGTATCGACTTCACCGGCCTCCGGCAGGCCGAGCCTGTCGGTGATCCCGTTAATCGCCAGTGAAACCAGCCCCTGCGTCGGCGGGGCCAGATTGTAGAGGGTACCCGCGCTATGATTTAAATACAGCGGGGCTTTCTGTTTTGCATGATGCGCCTGCAGATCATTCAAGGTAACCGGCATCCCCAGTGATTCCATTCCGCGAGCGATCCGGCGGGCCAGTGCCCCCCGGTAAAAGCTATCCAGTCCTTCAGAGGCCAGCGTTTTCAGGGTATCTGCCAGCGCAGGCTGGGTAAAGCGGCTGCCGGCGTCGGGTGCCTGTCCCCCGGGGAGATAAATATCTGCAAACCCGGGCTGATTCTGCAACTCCTGCTGTTTCGCGGCACTGGCCGCCGACTGAGATCCGGATACCGGCATACCCGAAGCCGCGTAATGAATGGCGTCGTCCAGTAATTCAGCCACACTCGCCGGTGCATAACCCAGCGTCTCTGACACTGTCAGGGCTTCCTGCCAGCCACTGACGGTGCCAGCGACCGTCAGGGCCGCTTTCGGCCCGCGGTAAGGGATACGGTCCATCCCCTGATAAAACTCGTGATTTGCCAGGCTGCCTGCAGCACCGCTCGCATCAATGGTGATCGGTTCACCTTCCGGGGGCACAATCAGCCAGAAACTGTCACCGCCCAGACCATTCATATGCGGATAAACTACCGCGATAGTGGCGGCGGCGGCGACCATCGCTTCGATGGCGTTGCCTCCTTTTCGCAGCACGGCTAAGGCACTTTCACTGGCCAGATGGTGCGGGGTTACCGCCATACCGTTAGGCGCAATATTGCTTTGTATCATCTCTTCCTCAGAACGGGTCTTACAGTGATACCGTCTACCTAGCAATTTTTGTTCCGTTTCTGGTTTTTTTGTGCCGGGACGTAACAATGGATCGAATTATGCTAGCTTCTGCTGTAACGAATGTTGCAGGAGGGATGATGAAACCACTGGACCAACGGCTGGAAGGCCATTATGACCAGCTTTCACCTCAGGAGAGGCGGGTTGCTGATTTTGTGATCGATCATTTTGATGATGTGATCAGTTACAACAGTGCTGAACTGGCACGTCTTAGCGGGGTATCGAAAGCCACCGTCAGTCGCCTGTTTAAGCGTCTGGGGTATGAAAAATATAAAGATATGCACGATGAGCTGCGCACCCTTCGCCAGACAGGTATGCCGTTAACGGATAACCGCGATGCGGTGCAGGGCAATACGCTGCTGGCCAGACACTATAAGCAGGAACTGGCTAACCTGGCGCACTGGTCCGGCACGCTGGATGCACAGCAGTTTACCCGCATCATTGACGCATTAAGCCGTGCCCGTCGGGTCGCTGTTTTCGGTCTGCGTAATGCCTATCCGGTGGCGATGCACCTGCGGTTACAGCTGATGCAGGTTCGCGGGCAGGTACAACTGTTACCGACGCCCGGGCAAACGTTATCTGAAGAACTGGTCGACCTGGCGCCGGAAGACCTGGTGGTGGTGGTAGCCTTTCGCCGGCGTCCGGCCATTATCCGGTCATTACTGGAACAGCTACAGCGTCAGTCCGTCCCGGTACTGATGATCAGTGAGCCGAATGTGGGATCTCTGCAGGCGCTGGTGGACTGGCACCTGGTCTGTCCTCTGGAAAGTGTGTCGGCGTTTGACAGTTACAGCGCCGCCATGAGTCTGATTAATCTACTGTCGAATGCCCTGCTGCACGAACTACTGGCCAGCGGGCGTCAGCGTATTCATCAGATAGCCGATCTTTATCAGCAACTTGAGGAGCTGGAACGTCGATGACGGGGCACCATGCTGGTGCTTTGCATTATTACGGTGCGCAGTTTTTGCGCACCTGTGAATACCCTCCGCGAGAATTCTTCTTTAATACGGTTATTTCCTGACTTTTCCCCGGCGTGTGTGATTGGCACATTAGTTGCAGTTATTGAGATTAAAGAATCTTTTGTTTCATGACCGTTCAGGGGAAAATATGAAAAAGTTATTAATGGTTTTCGCGGGAGTCGCATTACTGGCAGCCCAGAGCACCGCAGTACTCGCAGATCAATTGCAGGATATCCAGAAACGGGGGGTTCTGCGGGTAGCCGTGCCACAGGATTTTCCTCCGTTTGGATCGGTCGGCACCGATCTCCAGCCGGAAGGCTATGACATTGATATGGCCGGGTACCTCGCGAAGCAAATGAAACTAAAGTTACAGCTGGTGCCGGTCAGCAGTGCTAACCGGGTGGCATACCTGCAAACCAATAAAGTCGACCTGGTCATTTCGAGCCTCGGGAAAAATGCAGAGCGTGAAAAAGTCATCGATTTCAGCCGCGCTTATGCCCCGTTTTTCCTGGGGGTGTTTGGTCCGAAAGGACAGCAACTGAAGGACCCGGCGGCACTGAGTGGTAAGACTATCGGTGTCACCCGTGGTGCCGTTGAAGATATGGTACTGACGGCGATTGCGCCTAAAGATGCCACCCTCCGGCGTTATGAAGATAACAATACCACGTTGTCTGCTTATCTCTCCGGTCAGGTTCAGTATGTGGCGACCGGCAACCTCGTTGTGGCGGCGATTAACCGTGAACACCCGTCAGCAGCCCTGACCTCTCAGTTTACCCTGAAAGATTCTCCCTGCTTTATTGGTCTGAAAAAAGATGAGCCTGCCCTGAAAAATGAAGTTAATACGCTGATTGGCGAGGGTATTAAAGACGGTACCCTGAATAAGATGTCTGAAACCTGGATGAAAGCTCCTCTGCCGGCCAGCCTGGGGAGCTAAGATTCGTTTATGACAGGACATCTCGATTTTCCGGCCCTCTGGCCATACCGGCAGGAATTACTCTCCGGGTTGTGGGTCACCCTTCAGCTGAGTGTACTCGCCACCCTGGGAGGCGTGGGCCTGGGGATCCTGGGGGCGGCGATCCGTAGCGGTAAAACCACCCTGCTTAGCCGCCTGTGGGGAGGGTATGTGGCGGTGATCCGCAATACCCCGTTTATGGTCCAGTTATTCTTTATTGTGTTCGGCCTGCCAAATATCGGTTTTCGTCTGACGGCCGGGGAAGCCGCATTGTTAACCATGATCATTAACCTCGGGGCCTACAGTACGGAAATTATTCGTGCAGGGATCCAGGTCACTCCGAAAGGACAATGGGAAGCCTGCCGGGTGCTGGGCCTGACGCGGCTGCAGACCTTTTTACGGGTCATCCTGCCTCCGGCATTACAACGTATTTATCCGTCGCTGGTTGGGCAATGCATTATCGTGATGCTGGGGTCGTCGGTCGTTTCTCAGGTTTCTTATCAGGAACTGACCTTTCAGAGCAGCCTTATTCAGTCGCGCACCTTTCTGAGTTTTGAGGTTTATCTGGTCACCACAGCGATTTATCTGTTGCTGTCCATTGCCATGCGTCAGCTCTTAATGTTGATCGGTCGCCGCTGGCTGGGAGTCTCCGCAAAATGATGACATTTACTGACTGGGACATTGTCCGCAATTTACTGCTCGCCGGGCGCTGGACAATCCTGTTATCGCTGGTGGCTTTTTTCGGCGGCACGCTGACCACGATCCCTCTGTTGCTGATGCGTCTGAGCCGGTTCCGTGTGCTGCACCTGCTGGTGCGTGCCTATTGCGGACTGTTTCAGGGAACCCCGTTGCTGATGCAGCTCTTCCTGGCATTTTTCGGCGTGGCGTTATTCGGGATCGATGTCTCCCCCTGGACGGCGGCGTCCGTGGCACTGACCCTGTATACCAGTGCATTTCTGCTGGATATCTGGTACGGCAGTATCCGTTCGCTACCGAAAGGACAGTGGGAAGCCTCCCGTTGTGTCGGACTCACTTTTACGCAAACGCTTATCCATGTCGTGGTTCCTCAGGCATTCCGCGTGGCGCTGGCACCCACCGTCGGGTTCGCGGTGCAGGTCATTAAAGGTACCGCACTGGCTTCTATTATCGGCTTCGTCGAACTGACCAAAGCCGGCACCATGCTGACTAACGTCACTTTTGAGCCGTTCAGGGTCTTTGCTTTGGTCGCCCTGGGGTATTTTATTTTGTGTTATCCGCTGTCCCGTTACAGCCTCTATCTGGAGAAGAAATTCGATGCCTCTCATCACCATTAATCAGATGCAGAAATTCTACGGTGATAACCATGTTCTGAAAGGGATCGATCTCGATATTGATGCCGGTGAAGTGGTCTCTATCATCGGGCGTAGCGGTTCAGGAAAAAGCACCTTGTTACGCTGTATTAACGGCCTTGAGAGCTATCAGGAAGGCAGTATTAAACTGGGCGGCATGACGATCACCTCCAGTGACAGTCAGGCCAAAACCATCAGCCAGTCCATTGGTATGGTTTTCCAGAGCTTTAACCTGTTCCCCCATATGACAGCGCTGGAAAATGTCATGCTGGCTCCGCGACTGGTGCTGAAAAAGAGTCGTGCGGAAAGCCGCGATCTGGCCGCCCGTATGCTGGAGAAGGTCGGGCTGGGAGAGCGGCTGAACTATTCCCCCGCCAGCCTTTCCGGCGGGCAACAGCAGCGTGTTGCTATTGCCAGAGCACTGGCGATGCAACCGAAGGTGCTGCTGTGTGACGAAATTACTTCAGCGCTGGATCCCGAACTGGTCGGGGAGGTGTTACGGGTGCTGGAACAACTGGCTGCTGATGGCATGACCCTGATCCTGGTGACCCATGAAATGAACTTTGCGAGAGAAGTCGGGGATCGGGTGGTGTTTATGCATCAGGGGAAAGTCCGCGAGCAGGGGGACAGCAAAACCTTCTTTACGCATCCGCAGACAGCAGAACTTAAACAGTTTATCTCTACGGTTCGTTTGTAATCACTTCTTTTAAGGAACGCATTATGGATCTCAGTCAGATTTCTTCCATCAATCCGCCTCAACGATTACTGATGGGCCCCGGTCCAATCAATGCCGACCCACGGGTACTGCGGGCGATGTCCAGTCAGCTGATCGGACAATACGATCCCGCCATGACCGGTTACATGAATGAGGTGATGGCGCTGTACCGTGGGGTCTTTTGCACTCAAAACCAGTGGACACTGCTGGTTAACGGGACGTCGCGTGCCGGAATTGAAGCGATTCTGTTATCCGCCATTAAACCTGGCGACAAAGTGCTGGTGCCTGTGTTCGGGCGTTTCGGACACCTGTTGTGTGAAATCGCCCACCGCTGCCGTGCAGAAGTACATACCATTGACGTCCCGTGGGGAGAGGTGTTCACGGCAGATCAGATTGAAGATGCCATCCGCCGCATTAAACCGCGTCTGTTACTGACGGTCCAGGGTGACACATCGACCACGATGTTACAGCCGCTGGCGGAACTCGGTGAGATCTGTCGGCGTTATGGTGTGTTGTTCTATACGGATGCGACCGCCTCGCTGGGTGGAAATGCGCTGGAAACGGATGCCTGGGGGCTGGATGCGGTGTCGGCCGGGATGCAGAAATGCCTGGGCGGGCCTTCGGGCACGTCCCCGGTGACTCTCAGCGCACAAATGGAAGAGGTGATCAGACGGCGCAAGCGTGTTGAGCAGGGGATCCGGACGGACGCTCACCAGGACGGAGAGGATGAAATGATCTATTCCAACTATTTCGATCTTGGCATGATCATGGATTACTGGGGGGCAGAACGGTTGAACCATCATACGGAAGCGACCAGTGCATTGTTTGCCGCCCGCGAATGTGCGCGGATCCTTCTGCAGGAAGGGATCAGCGAAGGGATTGCCCGGCATAAGCTGCATGGTGATGCGATGCTGCAAGGGATCCGGGCCATGGGGCTGACGGTCTTTGGCGATGTCCGTCATAAAATGAATAATGTGCTGGGCGTCATGATCCCTGCACAGGTCAATGGCGATCAGGTGCGAAGCATGATGCTGAACGACTTCGGGATCGAGATAGGCACCTCATTCGGACCGTTGCATGGCAAAGTCTGGCGTATCGGCACCATGGGATATAACGCGCGTAAGCAGTGCGTTCTGCAAACCCTGACGGCGCTGGAAGCGGTGCTGAATCGCCTCGGCTTTATCACCCGTCAGGGGGCCGCGATGCAGGCCGCGTGGGATCACTATCTGACGGAAGCACCTCATGCAGAATAAAATGAGCGTCCTGCAGGCGCAACAGGCCGGAGAGCGGGCGATGGCCCGCTGTGATTCTCTGGCGATGATCAGTGAAACCGAAGGGCAGCTGACCCGGGTGTATCTCTCGGCTGAACATCTCCGGGCTAATCATCTGACCGGTCAGTGGATGAAAGAAGCCGGTATGAACGTCTGGCAGGATGAGGTCGGGAATATTTGCGGGCGTTACGAAGCGCAGACACCGGATGCCCCCGCCATCTTACTGGGCTCTCATCTGGACAGCGTGCGTAATGCGGGAAAATACGACGGCCCGCTGGGCGTACTGACGGCGATAGAAACCGTCAGCTGGCTGAATGCGCAGCAAATCCGCCTGCCGGTCGCTATCGAGATTATCGGCTTTGCCGATGAAGAAGGGACACGTTTCGGGATCACGTTGCTGGGCAGTAAAGGCATCACCGGACGCTGGCCCGCGTGCTGGCCGGCACAACCCGACGGAGAAGGGATCACCGTCGCGCAGGCGATGCAGTCTGTCGGCCTGCAGGCGGAGAATATTGCCCGGGCCGCCAGGCGCCGGGACGCGTTTATCGCTTACCTTGAATTACATATCGAACAGGGTCCCTGTCTGGAACAGGCCGGACTGGCGCTGGGGGTGGTGACTGCGATCAACGGCGCACGACGTCTGAACTGCTCCTTTACCGGAATGGCGGGCCATGCCGGTACGGTGCCGATGACCCACCGGAAAGATGCCCTGGCCGCAGCGGCGGAGTGGATGGTCTTTATTGAAAAGGCTACGTGCGAGGCCGACCCGTTATTAGTCGCAACGGTCGGGACCCTGACCTGTGAACCGGGAGCGGTCAATGTGATCCCGGGCGAGGTCAGGCTTTCTCTGGATATTCGCGGGCCGGAAGATGACCCGCTGGCAAAACTGCTGGCCACGCTGTTGCAGGAAGCTGATCAGATTGCGGCACGGCGCGGGCTGTCCTTTCGTGCAGAAGAGTATTATGGCATTCAGGCAACGACCTGCGATCCGGCACTGCGTAATGCTTTCAGTGAAGCGGTCACTGAGGTTCAGGGGCAGTCGCTCCTGTTACCCAGCGGAGCCGGACATGATGCCATTGCTATCGCGGAATGCTGGCCAGTGGCGATGTTATTCGTCCGTTGTGCCGGGGGGATTAGCCATCATCCGGCGGAATCAGTGACCACGGCGGATGTGTCGCTGGCGATACAGGCCTATTTACAGGCTATTATTAAGGTGGCGGAGTCGGCCGGTAGCGTGAACTCACGTAATGCGGAGAACGTCTGATGGATATCGAACAGTTTAATCAGCTGCCGCCTGCAGAGGCGAGGGCGGCGATCGAAAGCTGTGTGGCTATTCCTGCGTGGCAACAGCAACTGGTGGCTGCGCGTCCTTTCCTGTCGGTACAACAGGCGCTGGACTATGCGGATGGTTTATCCCGGCAGTGGCAGCAGACTGAATTAGCGCAGGCATTCAGTGCCCACCCGCGGATTGGTGAAAGAGCCTCAGGGCAGCGGGCACATCAGCAGGCTTCCCGCAGTGAACAGGCGGCGGTACTGACGGCTGACAGTCAGGTCCGGCAGGCAATAGCCGAGGGGAATCAGGCTTACGAAGCACGTTTTGGCCGGATTTTCCTGATCCGTGCCAAAGGGCGTATGCCACAGGAGATTCTGGAGCAACTCCGCCGGCGTTTGCATAATGATGACCGTGAAGAGCTGGGGGAGACCCTGGCGCAATTGCGTGAAATCACGTTATTGCGATTACAGGAGGTATTGTCATGAGTACCATCACCACACATATTCTGGATACGGCGCTGGGTAAACCTGCCCGTGACGTCCGCATTACGCTGGAGCAGCAATCGACAGAAGGCTGGGCTGAACTGGCGCAGGGTAAGACGGACGATGACGGGCGTCTGAAAACCCTGACACCGGAACCGGTGACTCCTGGTCATTACCGGCTGACGGCGGAAATCGGGGATTATTTTGCAATATCCGGGCGGCAGTCGCTGTATCTGACGGCGCAGATCGATTTTGTGATCCCGGAAGCCGGCAGTCACTACCATCTGCCGTTTCTGATCACCCCCTGGTCCTGGTCGACCTATCGGGGAAGTTAACCCGGCGGCGGTGATGGCGGACGGTTACACCGCCCGCCATCATGGCGGTTATTCCAGCGTAAAGCTGTCCGCATCACGCCAGGCCGGGAAGCGCTGACGGTAAGCCTGAAGTTCCTGCAGAGAGAGTGTGGCTGAGATCACTTCCGGCGTATCGGCAGCTGCGGTCGCCAGCAGTTCGCCGGTCGGACTGATAATGCGGCTATCACCACTGTAGCTCAATGCGTTAGCGTCCTGGCCGACGCGATTACATCCCGCGATATACGTCTGGTTTTCAATCGCTCTGGCCAGCAGGAGTGCCTGCCAGTGTGCGCTGCGTGCCGCAGGCCAGCTGGCGATATACAGCGCCAGGTCGTAATCATTCCGGTTACGCGAAAAGACCGGAAAGCGCAGGTCATAGCAGATCTGCGGAAGAATTCGCCATCCCCGCCATTCGATAATGACCCGCTCACGGCCCGCCTCGTAATGGTGATGCTCTTCACCCATTCTGAACAGATGGCGTTTATCGTAACGATGGATGTCTCCTGCGGGGGTGACCAGCAGAAAGCGGTTGACCGCGCCCTGATCCGTTTGCAGTGCCACACTGCCACCGGCCAGTGCGTCATACTTTTTCGCCTGAGCCGCCAGCCATTCAATGACGACGGATTCCGGCAGAGAAGACCGGGCGGCCTCCATCGCAAAACCGGTGGTAAACATCTCCGGTAACAGGATCAGATCACTGTCAGGAACGGTCTCCAGTACCTGCCCGAAATGACGTAAATTGGCCTCCCCGTCCATCCAGACCAGAGGCTGCTGAAGCAGGCTAATCTTTAAATCCGGCATAAGCGCTCCGCGGCAGCCTGCAGAGTCGGCTCCTGTTTCGCAAAACAGAGACGGATCAGTTTATGCGGAAACTCACCGTCACAAAACACGGACAACGGGATCGCTGCCACACCGACTTCTTTGGTCAGCCACTGACAGAAGCTGACATCATCCAGATCTGAAATTGCACTGTAATCCAGTAACAGGAAGTAGGTGCCTTCACAAGGCAGGACCCGGAAACGGCTCTCCTGTAAGGCATTGATCAGGAAGTCACGACGTTGCCGGTAGAATGCCGGCAGATCGAGATAATGCTCCGGTTCTTTACGCAGCATATCTGCCAGCGCCAGCTGTGCCGGGGTATTGACGGCAAAGGTCAGGTACTGGTGAACCTTACGGATTTCGGCAGAGATCGCCGCCGGTGCCACACAGTAACCCACTTTCCAGCCGGTCATATGATACGTTTTTCCGAAGGAGGAAACGGCAACCCCTCGCTCGCGCAATTGCGGATGCTGCAGAATACTGAAATGTCCTCCCTCAGCAAAACAGATGTGTTCATAGACTTCATCACTCAGGACATAGGTTTCCTGCTGGCCGATAGCCTGCCAGAGTGCATCAAAATCGGCAGCCTGCCAGACGGTTGCGGTCGGGTTATGTGGCGTGTTGAGGATCACCAGGCGCGTTTTATCAGACAGTAATTCAGAAAAGGCCTGCCAGTCAGGGCGAAAGGCCGGGGGCTGAAGGGCAATACGTTTCAGCACGCCACCGGACAGTGCCACGGCAGGTGCATAACTGTCATAACTCGGGTCAAAGCAGATCACTTCATCACCCGGCCTGACCAGCGCCGTGATGGCCGCAAACAGTGCCTCGGTGGCCCCTGCGGTGACGGTGATATCGGTGTTCACATCCGGCGTGTAATCATAGCAACGCTGTGTTTTTTCAGCGATAGCTTCGCGAAGGGGCTGAACCCCGGTCATTGGCGCATACTGGTTGGCCCCCTGACTGACATGCCAGGCTAGTTGCTGTTGCAGGTATTCCGGACCATCAAAGTCAGGGAAGCCTTGTGACAGATTAATTGCCTGATATTCTTGTGCCAGAGCACTCATCTGACTGAAGATAGTGGTGCCCAGGGCCGGAAGTTTACTGTCGGGAGTGAAAGTATGCTGCGTCATTATTACTCTGCCTTATCGACGGCTATCTGTATTAAGAGATAAATCGTGTGTGTGACCAAAGCCTTTATTGATGCCACTATAAACAGGATGGTAATATTTGGCAATCAAGACACTTAGATGGCTAAACAGAAAAACAGCCGGCAGATCCTGAAATAATAATGTTTTTCCTGCAAATATCAGGCAGCTGTGCTGCGGAGGTAGAATGATTCGAGCAATTGTGACGGATATCGAGGGCACGACCAGTGATATCCGCTTTGTACACCAGGTGCTGTTTCCTTATGCACGTCAGCATCTGGAAAGCTATATCCGTGAAAACGCTCAGGCACCGGCAGTGTCTCAGGCGCTGGAGAGTTTACGCCACGAGCTGGCGCAGCCGGAGGCGACGACGGATCAGCTGATCGAAGCGTTATACCGGTTTATGGATGAAGACCGTAAATCAACCGCGCTGAAAGCCCTGCAGGGCATGATCTGGCGGGATGGCTACGTCAACGGGAGTTTTACCGGACACCTCTATCCGGATGTCTTACCGGCCCTGAAACAATGGCAGACTCAGGGGCTGACCCTGTGCGTCTATTCCTCGGGATCCGTGGCTGCACAGAAACTGCTGTTCGGTTACAGCGATGCCGGGGATATTACCGGGGTCTTCAGCGACTATTTTGATACCCATGTCGGGGCCAAGCGGGAAGAGCAGTCCTACCGCAATATTGCCGGTAAGCTGGGGCTGCCGGGCGAAGCCTTACTCTTTTTATCGGATATTCATCAGGAGCTGGATGCCGCGCGTGCTGCAGGCTGGAAAACCGTTCAGCTGATCCGTGGCGAGGCTGACCCGGAAAGCGTGCATCCGGCGGTGAGCAGTTTTGAACAGATTACACCGGAGACCTTCTGAAATGAGTGCATTAACGATTTTTAGTGATCAGGACGCCAGCCAGCCGGTCTGGCAGAGTGAAGATGCAGCGCAGATCCGTGAAAAACTGGCGCAACAGGATGTTCGTTTTGAACGCTGGGCGGCCGACCGTGATCTGGGGGCCGATCCGACGCCGGAGACGGTGCTTGAAGCCTATCAGCATGCGATTGATAAACTGGTGGCAGAAAAAGGTTACCAGAGCTGGGATGTGATCAGCATGCGTGCCAGTCATCCGGAGAAACAGGCATTACGCGAAAAGTTTCTTTCGGAGCACACCCACGGTGAGGACGAGGTCCGCTTTTTCGTCGAAGGGGCGGGGTTGTTTTGCCTGCATCTGGGCGGACAGGTGTATCAGATCCTGTGTGAGAAAAATGATCTGATCTCGGTCCCTGCCGGCACGGCCCACTGGTTCGATATGGGATCGGAACCTAACTTCACGGCTATCCGTATTTTTGATAATCCGGAAGGCTGGATCGCCCGCTTTACCGGCGATCCGATTGCCGAAAATTATCCCCGCCTCGCCTGACAAGGTTTAGTTCGTCTGTGGCCGGAAAATACCTTCGGCCACCTGCTCCGGCGTGATAAGCCCCGTATCCAGTACCCAGCCACTGATCAGCGCTGCAGGCGTGACATCGAAGGCCGGATTATGGACCCGGATGTTTTCCGGGGCCCATTGTACGGCCCCGAAACTCCCTGCGACACCGGTCACTTCCCCGGCCGCCCTCTGCTCTATCGGAATATCTTTTCCTGACGGACAGTGACGATCCAGAGTGGTGTGCGGGGCTGCCACGTAAAACGGGATCTCATGATAGCGGGCCAGTACCGCCAGGCTGTAAGTGCCTATTTTATTGGCTACATCGCCGTTTGCCGCAATCCGGTCTGCACCGACCCAGATAGCATCGACCTGTCCGTCGGCCATCAGTGCCGCAGCCATGCTGTCGGTGATCAGCTGGCAGGGAATGCCGGATTCCGACAGTTCCCAGGCGGTCAGACGTCCGCCCTGCAGCAGAGGGCGGGTTTCACCTACCCAGACATGGGCCACTTTCCCCTGTTGCCAGCCGCGGGTTATTACTCCGAGTGCGGTACCGACGCCCGCGGTTGCCAGCCCCCCGGTGTTACAGTGCGTCAGAATACGGCTGCCCGCGGTGATCAGCGGCGTGCCGGCCAGCGCAATATTGTCACAGAGCTGCCTGTCTTCATCGACCAGACGCAATGCCTCACGGACCAGTGCGGTGACATAGTCTTCTGCCGCCAGCGCTTCCTGCATTCTGTCCAGATTATTCATCAGATTCACGGCCGTCGGACGGGCGGCGCGCAGCGTGAGTAATGAATCCTGAAGATCGGCTCGTGACATTCCCTGCTCAGCCTGCAGGGCCAGCAGGAGTGAAGCCGAAAGGCCAATCAGTGGCGCTCCCCTGACACGTAAGGCATGGATATGGCCGACAAGTGCGTCGGTATTGCCGGCACTGAGCCAGTTTTTTTGTTGCGGAAGGGCCTGCTGGTCAAGGATCCAGAGCTGGTTATCGGTAATTTTCAGGCTGGTCGTTTGCAGAGTTTGCATCAATATTATTTCCGGGTTGCTTCACTGAGGAATAGTATGCCAATATGCGGGGCAGAATAGAAGTGTAGACGTCTGAAAGGCTCAGGCGCAGAGAATAATAAGAGAGGAAAAGGCAATGTCACAATACCGAACCTTCACCGCCACAGATGCTGTGGAATACGCCAGGCAGTTTTCCGGGCTGGAAAACCCGCAACAACTGACACAGGCGCTGGAAGTGGGTGACGGTAATCTGAATCTGGTGTTTAAAATTCTGGATCAGCAAGGTAAAAGTCGTGTCATTGTTAAACAGGCCCTCCCTTATGTGCGCTGTGTCGGTGAGTCCTGGCCGCTGACGCTTGACCGGGCCCGTCTGGAAGCTGAAACGCTGATTGAGCATTATAAATATAGCCCGGAGCATACGGTTCATGTGACCCATCTTGATGCCAGCCTGGCGGTGATGGTGATGGAAGACCTCTCTGAGTATAAAATCTGGCGGGGAGAGCTGGTGTCGGGAAAATCCTATCCGCAGGCTGCCCGTCAACTGGGCCATTACCTGGCCAGTGTTCTGTTTTCTACCTCTGATTTCGCCCTGCACCCTCACGAAAAGAAGGCGCAGGTGGCTCGCTTTATCAATACCGAGATGTGCGAAATTACCGAGGATTTGTTCTTTAACGACCCTTACATTGAGCATCCGCGTAATGATTATCCGCCGGCCCTGGAGCCATTAGTCGCCTCACTGCGTGAAGATGCTGAATTGCGTATTGCCGTCGCGGAACTGAAACACCGTTTTCTGACCCATGCTGAAGCCCTGCTGCACGGCGATATTCATACCGGATCGGTTTTTGTAACCGACAGCGGGCTGAAAGCCATCGATGCGGAATTCGGTTATTACGGTCCGATGGGCTTTGACCTTGGCACCGCGATGGGGAATTTACTGCTGAACTACTGCGGCGTCCCCGGTCTGCTGGCCCCGAGAGAAGCGGCAGAAGCCCGCGACCAGCGTCTCGCTGAGATCATTACGTTGTGGCAGACCTTCAGTGATGAATTCCTGACACGCAGCGAACAGTCCACCCGGGATGTTGCGCTGGCAGTGCCGGGATATGCACAGAAGTTTCTGCAGAAAGTCTGGTGCGACGCGATCGGGTTCTGCGGGACGGAATTGATCCGCCGTACGGTCGGCATGTCTCATGTTGCCGATATCAGTAGCATTGCCGACGATATGATGCGTACTGATTGTCTGCGTCATGCCATCACACTGGGACGTACTCTGATTCTGGCCGCCGGCCATATCAGTGATGCCGAATCCCTCGTCGCCCGAATCCGTCAGGTGGCCTGATCAGCAAGTCATGCCACACTCGTGGCATGACTTGCGGCCGGAATGCGCTCATAGACGTGGATGCGTCTGACGTAACAGCCTTTATATACCTGCACGTCATCCCATCATGATAACGCCGTCATAGGGCACCCGTCAGCTTATCTGTCGCCCTGGTGACCGGACAAGGTAAGGTCCCCCCAAAAAAAAGACCACAGTGGGGCTGTCCATGAGTAATATTTCAGGGTTAAGACGGGATCCCTGTAGCACAGTGTGCAGGATCCTGTGACAGAGGCTTGCGCTGCCCGACGATTGGGCTACACTGGCGGCGTTAATTTTCCGATGTAAGGACATCCCCTATGTACCAGGATATTATTCGTTCAGAACTGAATGAAGCCGCAGAAACGCTTAATGCCTTCCTGAAAGATGAAAACAATATTCATGCCATTCAGCAGGCGGCGACGTTGCTGGCGGACAGTTTCAAAGCGGGCGGAAAGGTACTTTCTTGCGGCAATGGCGGGTCTCACTGTGATGCTATGCATTTCGCGGAGGAACTGACCGGACGCTACCGTGAGAACCGTCCGGGATATCCGGCGATCGCGATTTCGGATGTCAGCCATATTTCCTGCGTCAGTAATGACTTCGGCTATGACTATGTCTTCTCCCGCTATACCGAAGCGGTCGGCCGTCAGGGGGATGTGCTGTTAGGTATTTCCACCTCCGGAAACTCCGCTAATATTATTAAAGCCATTGAGGCTGCCCGCCGCCAGGGGATGAAAGTGATCACCCTGACCGGAAAAGATGGCGGCAAAATGGCCGGCAGTGCCGATGTGGAAATCCGGGTACCGCATTTTGGTTTTGCTGACCGTATTCAGGAAATACACATTAAAATCATTCATATTTTGATTTTACTGATCGAAAAAGAGATGGAAAAATAATCAGAGTATGACTTTCACGAAAAATACGCGGGCGGGCAGGCGATGGTGACTTGCCAGACCGCCGACCGCGTGTTATTTCTTTCGGTTATCACGGCTAAAAACGCCGGACCGTGGGATTGTGAGAGGTTATAACTGATGTGTGAATTGCTCGGGATGAGCGCCAACATACCGACTGATATCTGTTTCAGTTTTTCCGGGCTGGTTCAGCGCGGGGGAGGCACTGGGCCGCACAAAGATGGCTGGGGCATCACCTTTTATGAAGGTAAAGGATGCCGTACTTTTAAAGACCCGCTTCCCAGTATCCACTCGCCGATAGCCAGACTGGTCCAGGAATATCCCATCAAGTCACATTCCGTGGTGGCCCATATCCGGCAGGCAAACCGCGGCAATGTCTCGCTGGAAAATACTCATCCTTTCACCCGTGAGCTCTGGGGACGTCACTGGACCTATGCCCATAACGGGCAACTCAGTGATTATGAGGACCTGGATACGGGGTCCTTCCGCCCGGTCGGGGAAACCGACAGTGAAAAAGCTTTTTGCTGGATCCTGCATAAACTGGCCACCCGGTATCCGGCCCCCCCGGAAGACTGGCCGGCGATGTTTAGTTATATCGCGACACTGGCGGCGGAACTGCGGGAGAAGGGGGTATTCAATATGCTGCTGTCGGATGGCCGTTACCTGATGGCCTATTGTTCCACCCATCTTCACTGGATCACCCGGCGTGCGCCCTTTGGTAAAGCCACATTGCTGGATCAGGATGTTGAAATCGATTTCCAGCAGCACACGACGCCTCAGGACATCGTCAGTGTGGTGGCGACACAGCCGTTAACCGGTAATGAAACCTGGCACAGGATTGTGCCAGGAGAGTGGGTGTTATTCTGTCTTGGTGAGCGTCAGGAAGGTCTTTGAGGGAGTCTCGCTGTTACCGCTGAACGGATTTTTGCGGAGCACATACTGGCCGTTTTCTACTGAGACCGCAGGCGGCTGTTTATTTTGCAGAAAATAGTCGTAACCCGGTTTCAGTTGTTTCCAGAAACTGTAATAGGCGGAATCCTGATGCCGCTGCATGTTCTGTGCTGTCATACGGAACGGAAAAATATCGACTTCCACTTCTGACTGTCCGTTACGCAGGGCAGCATTCACAAAGGTATAAATCTGGTCCATATAGGCGTTGGTCATGGCATAACAGCCAATGGACACGCAGTTGCCATGGATCATCAGGTAGTTCCCGCTGTAACCATTGTCGCGATCATACTCGTTCGGAAAGCCGATGTTGATGGCCCGGTAAAAATGGCTGTCGGGATTCAGCTGATTCAGTTTTACAGAGTAAAACCCTTCCGGACTTTTGAAATCACCCTCCACACGCTTCGGGCCGAGTCCGCCCGAAAACTTGCAGATTTTGAAACTGTTCAGTAAACGGTATTCGTTGCCGACTTTACCGTATAAATCGAGTGTCCGTTCTTCCTTAAAGATCTGAATAAATACCGGCAGCCCCGGTAACTGCTGACTGAGCTGTTTACTCACGGGGGGCAACAGGCTGACTGAGTTCTGAGACGCGGCCAGACAATATGCCGGGAGTAAAAACATCGCAAGTAAGAGTGCGATTTTACGCATGCTGCAAATACCTTGAAAATGAGGGTGGAAAAGAACGTAACTTCGTTTATCGTGCGGATATCCACCGCACGGCGAAGGCTTAGCGCAACCTTAGCATTGTCTGTCTTTTTAGCAAGAGAGCGGTGAAGATATTTATCCGTTACGCTCAGTGATAGTGAACGCCCGCACAAAACAGGGATCATCTGTCACGATCATGTTCCGGTGATTGATCTTTGCACTGATTATTTATACAGTGTTGAGGTTTCTTTCTGCGGAGCTGTCATCGATGCGTAAAATCATTCATGTCGATATGGACTGTTTTTATGCTGCGGTCGAAATGCGTGACAATCCGTCGTTACGCGACATCCCACTGGCCATCGGCGGCAGTCGTGAGCGGCGGGGGGTGATCAGCACGGCAAACTATCTTGCCAGGCAATACGGCGTCCGCAGTGCCATGCCGACCGCGACCGCACTTAAACTTTGTCCTTCTCTGACCCTGGTCCCTGGTCGCTTTGAGGTCTATAAGGAAGTGTCCGGCCATATCCGGCAGATTTTTTCACGCTATACCTCGCTGATTGAACCGCTCTCGCTTGATGAGGCTTATCTGGATGTCACCCATTGCACCCATTTTCGCGGGTCAGCCACGCTGATTGCGGAGGATATTCGTCAGGCTATCCGTCAGGAATTGAAACTGACCGCATCCGCCGGCATCGCCCCGGTCAAATTTCTGGCGAAAATCGCCTCCGACCTGAATAAGCCGGACGGTCAATATGTGATAACACCGGCGGAAATGGATAATTTTGTCCATCGGCTGGCCCTTGAAAAAATACCGGGCGTCGGTCAGGTCTCAGCCAGAAAGCTGGCCGATATGGGGCTGAAGAGTTGTGCTGATGTCCGGCAGACGGATTTGTCCTTACTTCTGAAAAGGTTCGGTAAGTTTGGCAGGGTGTTATGGGAACGAAGCCACGGTATAGATGAACGCGAAATCGTGGTTGACCGGTTACGTAAATCGGTCGGTGTTGAAACCACCCTCGCGCAGGATATTGATCAGTGGGAGCAATGTCTTGAGGTGCTTGAAAGACTCTATCCGGAGCTGGAAAGACGACTGCGGAATGTCCGGCCGGATCTTCGAATATTGCGTCAGGGCGTCAAGCTACGTTTTTCCGATTTTCAGCAAACCACCCGTGAGCATATCTGGTCTGTTCTGAATAAAGAGGATTTACTGATGATCGCTCATGAGACCTGGCAGCAACGCCGGGCAGGACGAGGAGTGAGGCTGGTGGGGTTACATGTGACCCTGCCGGATCCGGATACCGCGCGGCAATTACAGCTAACGTTGTGACGGCAACCGGTCACTGCCGAAGCCAGTTCTGTATCGGGTGTGATCGGGACAAACCGTGTTAAGGGCCGGGACTGTCACCGCAGAATAAAACACGCCGGACGGCCGCGGGGCGGCACATCCGGCGGGAGGCCGGGAAGACAGAATATGCTCCCGGCGGGGGATCAGGCCTGCCTTCCCCGGAAGTAGGTCAGCGCCAGAGCCAGGGCTAGCACCAGGCCTTTAATGATATCCATGGCGTAGTAAGGTACGGACAGCATCACCAGGCCATTCTGTAATACGCCCAGGATAATCGCACCGATCAGCGTCCCCAGCGCGTTAGGCTTACCGGATCCTGCCAGTGACAGGCCAATCCAGGCGGCCGCTACCGCATCCATCAGATAACCACTGCCGGCATTGACCTGTGAGGAACCGATCCTTGATGCCAGCAGTATCCCGCCTAATCCGGCCAGTAATGACGCCAGCAGATAGGCGATCACCCGATAGCGGGTGGTACGGATACCGGACAGGCGGGCGGCTTCGGGGTTTCCGCCGAGCGCATACATTCTGCGCCCGTGCTTAGTCAGGGACAGACCAATCTGTGTCAGTACCGTCACCACCAGCATGATAATAACGATGCCCGGGATTTCGCCCAGCCAGTTAAAATTCGCCGGGATGATCCCTTCTGCCATATCTCCGCTTGGCATCACCATATTCTGGGTGATCGAACCGCCAAAGCTGTAGGTCATCGCCACACCCTGAACCACAAACAGGGTCGCCAGCGTGGCCAGCATATCCGGAATACGCAGAACGACGATCAGAAAGCTGTTGAACAGTCCGACCAGCAGACAAAGCGCCAGGGTGATAATGATTGCCGTCGCAGTGCCATAGCCATGCCAGACGAACATGGAGATCACCAGCGCATTAGCCAGTGATGCCGTGGAGCCCACGGAAAGGTCAAAGCCACCGACGGTCAGCGAGATGGCCACTGCCATCGCGATCACCGTCACGATAGCGATAGAGCGCAGGATGTTCAGCAGGTTGTCGGGTTCCAGAAAGCCATCGGCGGTCAGTCCGAATCCGGCCAGAAGCAGCACGACAGTCAGCAGCATGCCCCATTTATACAGGAAATCGAATAACCGGTGATGCCAGGCCCGGGATGAAGTTAATGAGTTAGGGTTGCTGCTCACGCAGGGGTACCTCCGGTTGAATAAAGCAATAATAATTCTTCGCTGGCCTGTCTGCCGTCAATTTCGGCCACAATCCTGCCATCCCATAAAACACAGATACGGTCACACAGCCCGACCAGTTCGGCAAACTCACCGGACGCATAGATAATGCCTTTGCCTTCCCGGGCGAGTTCATCCACCAGCAGGAAGAGATCGGATTTCGCTTTGACGTCGACACCTTTGGTCGGCTCATCGAAAATTAAAAGGTCGGATTCGCTGGCCAGCCATTTCCCGATAGCGACTTTTTGCTGATTACCGCCGGAAAGGCGACGTAATACCTGTTCAGGGCCGCGGCTGCGGACCGATAATTTACCAATGATCTCCTGTGCCCATTTCACCGACTGACCGACGCTGAAAAAGCCATACCGGGAAAAACGGTCATCGGCACTGACCGAGAGGTTCATGGCAATCGTTTCGTCAATAAAGATACCTTCCTTGCGGCGTTCTTCGGGAACCAGCGCGATCCCAGCCGTGACGGAATGGTAAGGAGATTTGGGTTTCCAGGGCTTGCCATGCAGGCGGCCGTTTTTCAGGCGGCTTTTACTGGCCCCGAACAACGCTTTACAAAGCTCAGTTTTACCGGCCCCGGCCAGCCCCGCGATCCCCAGAATCTCGCCTTTATGTAACGTCAGGTCGATATCCTGTAATAAACCGTGGTCATGTAAGCCTTCGACCCTGAGTAACTCTTCGGCGGCGTGGGGCGGACGACGGGGAGGGTACAGGTCGGTCAGGGTATGGCCGATCATCTTCTCGACGATCTGTTCCCCGCTCAGGGCATTCATCGGACAGGTTTCGATTAATTGTCCGTCCCGCAGCACCGTCAGCTGGTCACAGATACTTTTCAGTTCGTGGATACGGTGAGAAATAAAAACGATACCGATCCCCTGTTGTTGCAGATGACGCACAACCCGGAATAACTGCTCACTTTCATGCTGATCCAGCGGTGCCGTAGGTTCATCCAGGATCAGGAAACGGCAATCATGAGAGAGCGCTCTGGCCAGTAAAATCTGCTGTTTTTCTGCCAGCGTACACCGTTCGACCGGCTGACGCAGATCGAGCGTAACATTCAGTTGTTCCAGCAATGCTGCGGCCTGACGATAGACGTCCTTTCGGCGATAGAGATGACCGGTATCCGCCATGCTGTCCAGCAT
Source organism: Tatumella terrea (assembly GCF_039523755.1). NCBI lineage: Bacteria > Pseudomonadati > Pseudomonadota > Gammaproteobacteria > Enterobacterales > Erwiniaceae > Tatumella > Tatumella terrea. Next base: position 43,365 of record NZ_BAAAFX010000025.1, read on the forward strand.
GATGTTTTCAGCCACACTGAGCGCAGGCACTAATCCGTTATCCACTTCCTGCTGAACCAGGTGAATACCGGCACTTTTCGCCTGACGCGGACTGCGGATATTCAGCGGCTGCCCGTCCATCAGGATTTCACCCTGGTAATGGTGATGAGCACCGGATAACACCGCCATCAGGGTCGATTTTCCGGCACCGTTAGCGCCGGTGAGAGCATGCACTGAATGACCTTCAATGGAAAAATCGACATTATCCAGTGCGGCGAACCCGGCAAAATTAATCGAGATATTGCGCATCTCGAGGCGATGAACTTCAGCCATAGTTATGTCACTACCTGGTTAGTTATTGCTACGGAAAGTTCCCTGGGACTTCTGTCGCCCTTATCATCGGGCAGGCAGGGGGCATAAACTATCACAAAAGACATTTAGCCATCCAGAAGTCCGGTGATATAAGTCGAAATCACCTGCCTCAGCCGGTGTGGTGGTAGAAAACATTGTGTGAGAATCTTTAGGTAGCGATAAGTGCTGTCATTCTGCCTTGAGCTTACACTTAATCCGTTACGCTATGCCCGGGGTAAGTGAGGAGCAGGGATGAAAAAAAACCAGAGACGAGGCTCTGGTTTTGAGGGGAAAGGGGAGAGTTATTTGACAGGCACTTCTTTCAGAAGTCCGGTCAGTAACTTCCAGTAAAGATCAACGCTACCGATATGTACCTGCTCATCCGGGGAGTGAGGCCCGGTGATGGTTGGCCCGATAGACACCATATCCAAATGCGGGTACGGTTTTTTAAATAATCCGCATTCCAGACCGGCATGGATCACCTGGATATCAGGCATTTTACCGAACAGAGACTGATAAATTTCACGGGTTCTGGCCATGATCGGTGAATCCTTATCCGGTTCCCAGCCCGGGTAGCTGCCTGAGGCCTCGGTCGTGGCGCCGGCCAGATCCCCCAGCGATGTCAGCGTATCGACAACGTACTCTTTTCCGCTATCAATCAGTGAACGGATCAGGCTCAGTATCTCAGCATGCGAGTCATTCAGACTGACGATCCCGACGTTAAGCGAGGTCTCGACGACGCCCGGCACGACATCAGAAAAACGGACAACACCGTTTGGCGTGGCATTCAGTAATCGCAGAAATGTATCACGGCTGTTGCGGGTCAGCGCTGTGTGCTCACTGTCGGTCGTTTCTGTCAGCAGGACGACATTTTCATCCTTCGGACCGGCTTCATTTTTCAGTAACTGACGGGCGGCATTCACGGCCTGTTCAAACTCTGCCTGTTGTGACGGACTGAACGCCACAGTAGCGACCGCTTCACGCGGAATGGCATTACGCAGAGTACCGCCGTTAAAGCCGAGCAGCTGGAAATCAACGCTTTTTGACAGGGTGACCAGAACACGGGCCAGCAATTTGTTTGCGTTGCCCAGGCCCATATGAATATTGGCACCGGAATGACCGCCACGCAGTCCTTTCAGCGTCAGGGTTACCCGGACACTGCCTTCCGCCAGGGGTTCACGCTGCACAGGTAAGGTCGTGACGGCATCAATCCCACCGGCACACCCCATATAGATCTCACCTTCTTCTTCAGAGTCGGTATTGATCAGGATATCGGCCTGAAGCCAGTTGGCCTGCAGTCCGAAGGCGCCTTCCATACCGGCTTCCTCGGTCATGGTCAGCAGCACTTCCAGCGGGCCATGGGCAACGCTGTCATCGGCCAGCACGGCCAGAGCCGAAGCCATACCAATGCCATTATCGGCGCCCAGGGTGGTTCCCCGGGCTTTCAGCCACTCACCGTCGATATAAGGGCGGATAGGATCTGTCGTGAAGTCGTGGACGGTATCATTATTTTTTTGTGGCACCATATCGAGGTGTGCCTGCAGTGCCACCGGGGTACGGTTCTCCATGCCCGGCGTGGCCGCTTTACGAATAAGGATATTGCCTACGGCATCACGTTCATTCCACAGACCACGTTCATCAGCCCAGGCCAGAATATGTTGTGCCAGCGCTTCTTCATGGTAAGACGGATGCGGGATAGAACAGATGGTTGCAAAAATATCCCACAAAGGCTGCGGGGTGAGCTTAGACAGATCTGACATGATTCAGTCTCCTGTGCTGACGCCGGCAAAGAAAGATCCGGCAGGAAAAAGGGTTAAGAAAAGCGAAAACAGAGGCTTTCGGCATACCTCCAGAATACCACTGTTTACCGGCCGGGGGAGGAACAGGGCAGGAAAAAAAGCCTCAGGATGCAGCGGATGCTGGTTTTTAGCTCATCATATCCTTATAATCCCGCGCAAACTTTTTCACCTTGCACTTAAATTAGGCTTTTTGATTGGCCGGGATTCCTAAAAAATGAGCGAAAAATACGTTGTCACCTGGGACATGTTACAGATCCATGCCCGTACCCTCGCCAGGCGTTTACTGCCGGTAGAACAGTGGACAGGTATCATTGCCGTCAGCCGTGGTGGTCTGGTTCCTGCAGCCCTGCTGGCGCGTGAACTGGGGATCCGTTATGTCGATACGGTCTGTATTTCCAGTTACGACCATGATCATCAGCGTGAGATGAAAGTCGTCAAACGTGCCGAAGGTGACGGAGAAGGGTTCATCGTCATTGATGATCTGGTGGATACCGGCGGTACCGCGAAGGCTATCCGTGAAATGTATTCCAAGGCACATTTTGTGACCATTTTTGCCAAGCCGGCAGGCCGTCCGTTAGTAGATGACTATGTAATTGATATTCCTCAGGACACCTGGATCGAACAACCCTGGGATATGGGTGTGGCTTACGTTCCGCCTATCGTCAAAGACTGATTAATCTTTAAGTAGCATCCGTCTCACAGGATGCTACTTTCCTTTCCCCTCGTTATCGTCCTTCAGGTACACTCTCTCATCATCTTCCGGTTCCGGAGTTATGAGCATGCAGACAAAAAATCTGAGTGAAGAACTGTTTAAACCCCGCTTTGAACACCCTGAAACCTCCGCATTAGTCCGCCGTATCGCCGGTTGCCCCCCCGGGTCCGGATCATTCGCTGATAACCGATCGCCCCATTGCTGGTACCGGACGTTAACGCCTCTGCTCTGGAGCTGGCGCGGTATCTCACCGATAGAAATTAATGAGGTGTTGTCGCGCATTGCTGCCAGTCCGCTGGCCCGCAGCAATGAACAGTTACTGGATACCGTGCGGGGCTATCGTAACGGCAACTGGATTTATGAGTGGTCGGTACAGGCCGCCCGATGGCAGGAGAAGGCGAAGTCAAAGACGGGAGCCCTGGCAGGTGAGTCCTGGCTGCATGCGGCGAATCTGTTCAGCATCGCCGCCTATCCGCATCTTAACGAAGATGAGCTCGCGGACCAGGCCCGGGTACTGGCGTACCGCGCGTATGAACAAGCGACAACCTGCCTGAGAGGTGAACTCCGGCCGTTAAAATTCCGTATGGATGACGGTAAAACGGTCGATGCCTTTCTGCATCTGCCGGAGCAGGGTAACGCTCCTTTTCCTACCGTGCTGGTCTGCGGAGGGCTGGACACATTACAGCTCGACTATTTCCGGTTGTTCCATGACTATCTGGCCCCGAGGGGGATTGCGATGTTAACCATGGATATGCCGTCGGTAGGTTACAGCGCCCGCTGGCGACTGACGCAGGATACCAGCATGTTACATCAACAGGTACTCAAACAACTGGCGGATGTGCCGTGGATAGATCATCGCCGGGTAGGATTATGGGGGCAGCGTTTCGGTGCCAACGTGGCGGTGCGGCTGGCGTATCTCGAAAGCGGGTTACTCCGTGCGGTGGCCTGCCATTCGCCTGTCGTCCATAGTCTGCTGACTGAAGAATCACTGCAACACCGGGTGCCGGATATGTTTCTGGACATCCTGGCCAGCAGGATGGGGAAAAACACCCTGGATTATCCTACACTGGCGGCGGAAATCAGTGCTTATTCCTTAAAGAATCAGGGCTTACTGGGAAGACGGACCCCGGTACCGATGTTATCGGCCTTCCGTAAAAATGACTTCTACAGTCCGGAAGAAGAATCTCAGTTAATCGTTAATTCATCCGTGCAGGGCAAACTACTGCGTATACCGGCGTTACCGGCTATGAAGTCGCTGGTGGACAGCCTGCAGCAAATCAGTGACTGGCTCGAAAAACAACTTAAAAGATAAGTTGCGATTATTGTCAGGTTTGTTAAAAATTAACCTATCTTATTAAGGAGGATCAGTTATGACATTACCTGGCGGACATTCCAGGGGACGCATTTTGAAGCGTTTGCATGAGTTAGGCCCTTATCTGAGAGAGGATAAGTGTGGTACTGAGCGTTTCTTTTTTGACTGTCTGGCTGTTTGCGTCAATGTCAAACCGGCCCCGGAAAAAAGAGAGTTTTGGGGATGGTGGCTGACGCTGGATGCAAAAGAAACGCATTTTTCTTATCAATATGCGTTCGGACTGTTTGATAAAGAAGGTCACTGGCAGGAAATGCCGATCAAAAAGGACGAAGATAAAGCCAGCGTTGAAAAAACCTTGCAGGCGTTCTTTCAGCGACTGGAAGCCCAGCTGGCCCAGCAGGATATTACCCTGCAACCGGCGGAAGGGGTGGTAAAGCCGGTCTGACAAACAAGCGGACAAGATAAAGGGACAGTGCGATAGCCTGTCCCTTTGTGTACTTACCTTACCGTCAGAACTGGTATGTCAGGCCTAAGGCCACAATGTCATCGGTATTCAATGACAGGCGATTATCATTATTCAGGCGGTTAATTTTATAGTCCACAAACGCAGACATATTCTTGTTGAAGTAGTAAGTGGCTCCGGCATCGATGTATTTGACTAAATCCGCATCACCGATCCCGTTCTCGATATTTTTCCCTTTCGTCTGCACGTACCCTAGTGAAGGACGCAGGCCGTTTTCGAACTGATACTGTGCTACCAGCTCAATGTTTTGTGCGGTGTTCGCAGCACCGGTGACCTTCGTCCCGGTCAGACGGTTAGTACCGCTGATGGGGGTCATATTGCTGGTCTGGGTATAGATAGCGGCCAGATAAATCTGGTTCGCATCATATTTGATACCGGTACCCCAGGAGGTCGCTTTATCACCGTGACCATAGCTGGCTGCTTCCTGACTTTGTGTGCGGTCAGAACTGGTGGCGGCTCCCATCAGACTGATGCCGGTGTCCGCAATCCGGTACCCGAGCGAGGCACCGACACCATCGCCGTTCTGGCGGGTAATATCGGTGCGGGAGTTCGCGGTATTATCATCATTTTTACCCTGATACTGAACGGCGAAACGTAATCCGTTCACCAGACCGAAGAAATCATTATTTCTCCAGGTCAGCAGGCCGGTGGAGCGCTGCGTCATATAGTTATCCGCACGTGCTGTGCCGTCACCACCGAATTCCGGGAACATATCGGTCCAGGCTTCCACGTCATATAACACACCATAGTTCCGGCCATAATCAATAGAACCCAGGGTCGGGTTACGCAGACCGGCGAAACCGAGACGGGTTTTGTTACCGTTGCTGGCATCACTGCCTTCTGAATTCTTCAGACTGTACTGATATTCCCACTGTCCATAACCGGACAGTTGATCATTAATCCGGGTGACCCCTTTAAAGCCAAGCCTGGCATATGACTGATCTCCGTCAGCACTGGTATTGTCCGTGATATAATGTTCCGCTTTTACCTTGCCATAAAAATCCAGCTGATTGCCGTCTTTATTATAAACTTCAGCAGCATGGCTGACGGATGTCAGGCCGCATAATAAGAGTGCTAAGGTGCTCTTTTTCATTGTTCGGTATCCCGGTTATCAAATGTTGTTTTTCAAAAACTCTGAAAGCGCAGCCACGTTTTACTGCAGAACGGTGAACGATTTATGACATACCGTTAATTAGTGAAAAAAAATGAAAAGAGTGATTTTATCGATGGACCGATGTTATCTGCAGATAAGCGCAGATAAAGGGTTGGATTCCGCGGCGACACCTGATAAAAGGGAAGTTTGTTTAATGTATAAATGGCAGGAAATATGAGTGGCAGTCAGACCCTTGTGGTCAAATTGGGAACCAGCGTGCTCACCGGAGGATCTCGCCGGTTAGATCGTGCACATATCCTTGAACTGGTCCGGCAGTGTTCACAGGCGATCAACGCCGGCCACCGGATAGTTATTGTGACCTCAGGCGCGATTGCTGCCGGGCGGGAGCATCTGGGATACCCCGAACTGCCCCCCACCATCGCCTCAAAACAGCTGCTGGCCGCTGTGGGGCAAAGTCAGCTGATTCGGGTATGGGAACAGCTGTTCGGCATTTACGGACTCCATGTCGGACAAATGCTGCTGACCCGTGCCGATATGGAAGATCGTGAACGTTTCCTCAATGCGCACGACATGCTGCATGCATTGCTCGATAACCGGATCATCCCTGTCATTAATGAAAATGATGCCGTTGCCACCGCCGAAATTAAGGTGGGGGATAACGATAACCTTTCGGCACTGGCTGCCATTCTTTCCGGTGCGGACAAACTATTATTACTGACCGATCAGCGCGGGCTGTTCAGTACGGATCCCCGGAGCAATCCACAGGCAGAGTTGATCACTGATGTGCATGTGATTGATGACGAACTGCGGATGATCGCCGGTGGCAGTGTTTCCGGGCTGGGGACAGGCGGGATGGCCACCAAATTGCAGGCGGCCGATGTTGCGTGCCGGGCCGGTATTGATGTCATCATAGCCAGCGGTAATGAGCCGGAACTTATCAATGAAGTTCTGAACGGGAAACCGGCAGGTACCCTGTTTCATGCCCAGAAAAACCGGCTGGAAAACCGTAAGCACTGGATTTTCGGTGCACCTCCGGCTGGCGCGGTCACCATCGATGACGGTGCTCAGGCCGCATTGCTGGAGCGGGGCAGTTCGCTGTTACCTAAAGGGATCACCCATGTACAGGGAGATTTCTCGCGGGGTGAGGTGATCTCTATCCGCAGTCAGCAAGGGCGGGATCTCGCACACGGTGTTTCACGATATAATAGCGATGCCCTTCGCATGATTGCCGGGCATCACAGCCAGCAGATCAGTGAAATACTGGGGTATGAATACGGTTCTGTCGCTGTTCATCGCGACGATATGATTGTCAGCTAAGGAGCAGTCATGCTGGAAATGATGGGTAAAGCAGCACGGGCTGCCTCATATCAGTTATCAACATTAAGCACGGAACAAAAAAATCAGGTATTGCTGGCCATTGCCAGCCGCCTTGAAGAAGAGTCTGCGGTAATTCTTGAAGCCAATGCCCTGGATGTGGCCACTGCCCGTGAGAACGGGATGGGTGAAGCCCTGCTCGATCGTCTGACACTGACCCCGGAACGTCTGAAAGGAATTGCGGAGGATGTGCGTCAGGTTTGCCGTCTGGCCGATCCGGTCGGGCAGTTAATAGACGGTGGCTTACTGGACAGCGGGTTGCGTATTGAGCGCCGCCGTGTACCGCTTGGTGTGGTGGGCGTTATTTACGAAGCCCGTCCGAATGTCACGGTCGATGTGGCCTCGCTGTGCCTGAAAACCGGGAATGCCGTCATTTTACGTGGCGGCAAAGAAACCTGTAAAACGAATGCGGCAACCGTCGGTGTTATTCAGCAGGCACTGGCCCGGCATGGTATACCGGCGGGGGCTATCCAGTCGATTGATAATCCGGATCGTCAGCTGGTGGCTGAAATGCTAAAGATGGATCGCTACATTGATATGTTGATCCCGCGCGGCGGGGCGGGCTTACATAAACTCTGCCGTGAGCAGTCCACCATCCCGGTGATCACCGGCGGGATCGGGGTCTGTCATCTGTTTGTCGATGAGACGATGGAAACAGAAGCCGCATTGGACGTGATCGTCAATGCGAAAAAGCAGCGGCCGAGCGCCTGTAATTCTCTGGAAACTCTGCTGATTCATGAAAATATCATGGCGGCGTTTTTGCCTCAGTTCTGTCAACGGATGTCCCGCGAAGGGATCATCATCCATGCCGATGAGAATATTATCGCTGAGTTACGCCGTTATCAGGCGGATGTGCAGCCTGTTGCAGACGGTGAGTACGATGATGAATGGCTGTCTCTGGACCTGAATGTCAAAGCGGTAGCTTCTCTGGATGACGCGGTCGCGCATATTCGTGAACATGGCACACAGCATTCCGACGGGATCCTTAGCCGCAGCCTGAAAAACGCACAAGACTTCATCAATAAAGTGGATTCGTCCGCGGTCTATGTCAATGCCAGCACCCGCTTTACCGATGGCGCACAGTTCGGACTGGGCGCTGAGGTAGCGGTCAGTACGCAGAAGTTGCATGCCCGTGGCCCGATGGGGCTCGAAGCCCTGACTACCTATAAGTGGGTGGCCTGGGGTGACGATACACTGCGTGCATGATGCCACTCAACGGGCCTCTGTGACTTCAGACTGAAAGGGAATTGATGAGCCGGCCAGAGGCATTGCCGGCTCATTTTCGTTCGGTGGCGCCCCCGGTCTCTTCCTGCTTCCCGCCTGTACTCTCTCTGTCTGCGGGGATCCTCAGCATCGTATCCCCGCAGATAAAATGTCGTTTTATGCCACGCAGGCAGCCTGCGGCGGAATACTTCGCGGATGAGCACCGCCCCGGAAAGGTTCTGCACCTTCAGCCTCGCTATCTGTCTGCCTGAACGGGGAGATATTCCTAACGGATAAATGTGTCAGTATTGTCAGGTGCCGGATCAGATCACTGTATCTTTCACCGGACAAGGCAAGCCGGTAGCGGGTTTACGGAGCAGTGCTTAACAGATAAGCAGCACTGAATTATGTTTTTCAGGACCGTTTATTGATATGAAAATCCGTTCCCCGGGAACGTGCGCCGGGCAAACCGGTGACCAATTTCAGCTATTTCCTCATGATTTAACAGTAGGTTATTTATTCCGGACTGTGCATAAAATTCCGCCAATTACACAGTAGTGTAAGGATTACGTTAAAGAAAATAACCGATGCAATGACTGCTCACACTCTGCGGTCTTAAACCAGGAATAATCTTCGTTAAATATTTATGATTATTCGCCATAGTTACAGGCATATATTTCCTGTGAGGAACATAACTATGAAACGTACCGCGATAACATTATTAACGACTTTACTGATTGCCAACGGGTTTGCAGCGTCCTCTGCGATGGCGGCCCCTGGTGATAACCAGGGCGGGCAGGTGATCCCTCATCCGCAGAATGGTCAGCCTCAGGGGCATGGCCCGCAACAGGGTCCAGGCAATGGACCTGACCACCAGGGGAACGGTCAGAATCGTCCTCAGCAGGGGGGGAACCGTGGCGGACATGATGAACCTCACCGTCAGCAGGGGGGGGATCGTGGACGTGGTGAACCTCATGGTCAGCAGGCTGAGCGCTTCGCTTATCATGGCAACGATTTCCGCAGAGGCCATGCGGCACCGAAAAATTTCCGCGGTGATAAATACCGCGTCAATGACTGGCGTGCCCGTGGACTGTCTCAGCCACCACAGGGCCATTACTGGGCAGCCATCAACGGTAATTACGTATTAATGGCGGCGACCACCGGTATTATCACGTCAATCATTATGAACAGTGCATTATCCCGCTAAACGGGAAATTTTAACCGGTATCGGTTTTCCGGAGGAACAAGATGAAAAAAACACGGATGACATACCTGATTTCTGCTGTTCTGTTGGGCAGCCTGGTATCTTCAGTTGCCGTCCGCGCAGATGATCATGGTCCGTGGCAGCCGCATGGCGGCGGTCATCAGGAAGGACCTGGCCGTGGTGGTCCCGGAGGCCCGGGAGGCCCGGGTCCACACGGCGGACCGGAAGGCCCTCACGGTGGCCCTCATGGCGGTTATCAGTCTTACGGACCAGGCCCTGGTGGCCCCGGACCTGGCAGAGGTAATTCATTCGCCTGGCAGGGACACCGTTTTGAGCCTGGTCAGCGCTTTCCGCATGATTTCCACGGGCCACGCTATCGTGTAGACGACTGGCATCGACGGGGTCTGCCGGCGCCGCCGTATGGTCAGCGCTGGTCCTACATCGACGGCAATTATGTGCTGGTAGCGGTGGCGACCGGGGTTATTACCTCGATTATCCTGAATAATGCCTTCCACCCGTAATCGGTTCTGAGATAACGCAAGGCCCCCGCCTGCTGAAAAGCATCGGGGGCCTTTTTTATGCTAACCGCGGAAGTTACTGAGAAAGCGTTGGGTACGCGGGTTTTGTGGTGCGTTAAACGGCCACGGCTTATGAAACACAGAGAGCTTTACTGACTCGTTCAGGCTCTCTGCGATTTCTGCAAGCAGTTACCCTGTTTCCCGGGACGTGCTGCCGGAAAAATAGGGCTGACCCCTGGACGGAAACAGGCTACTGTCATGACAGACAATTCTGCTGACAGGAGCACTGATGAAAAATGTACTGGTGGTGATCGATATGCAGTCCGGAGTACTGGCCGTGGAGCGGTTTCAGGTTAACGAAAAAATCGCATTGATTAACCAGCTTATTGACGCCGCCGATGAGGTCATTTTTATCCGGCACTGCGAAGGGGAGATGCAGCCTGGCACGTTGGCCTGGCAAATTGCTCCGGCAATCATTCAGCCGGAAAATGCACGTTATGTCAGTAAGACCGCCTGTGATGGCTTCTTTCAGACCACCCTTGCCCGTGAACTGAACGCCTGTGGCGAACGTGCTTTTACGGTATGTGGCTGTGCAACGGATTATTGTGTAGATACCACCATTAAAGCCGGTGCCAGTCTGGGATATGACATCACCGTGGCCGGAGATGCTCACACCACGGCAGAGAGAACATTTGTCAGCGCACAGCAATTAATCTGCCACCATAACGAGGTATGGGCCGGACTGACTGTCCCCGGTCACCCGGTGCAGGTGGACGCGACCCGAAATATTATCCGGCGCTGGGTATCGGCGGATCAGGCCGGTGTAACCAGTTGATCAGTGAGTGTAATGCGCTTTCCGGAAGATTATCGGCGCGATGTAATAAACGGTAGGCGGCGCCGGTTTTGACGGTAAGGTGAAAGGGGACTACCAGCCTGCCCCGGGCAATTTCCTCCGCCGCGAGGTGAATATCCGCGACGGTGATCCCGAACCCCTGTACCGCAGCATTGAGTGCCAAATCCATGGTCGCAAAATGCTGGTTACGTCCCCGGATAAGCGGTAAATCATGCTGGTTCAGCCATAAAAGCCAGTCTTTCGTATCGGGTGTGGGGTGCAGAAAGGTGTAATGTTGCAGGTCACTCATCTCTGACGGCCGGGGCAGATGACTGGCCATGACCGGGATCAGCTCTTCATCAAAAAGCGTTTCTCCGCCTGAATCTGCGGTACCGTAAACAATGGCAGCATCAAAATCTTCCAGCTGACGCCGGTGGTCCAGTGTGGTCGTCAGGGCGACATGCACATCGGGGGCATGCTGTTCAAACGCGACCAGCCTGGGGACCAGCCAGCGCATTGCACAGCTGGGGGCTTTCAGGCGCAACTGGTCCGGACTTTGGCGGATCCTTTCTGTCAGGTGGTAGAGTTGTTCCAGTTGCAGACGGAGGTCCGGTAACAGTTGTTCCGCACGCGGGGTCAGGGAAAGTCCGCGGGCATGGCGGCGAAATAACGGGAACCCGAACCAGGCTTCCAGTGCCTGAATCTGACGGCTTACTGCCCCCTGAGTGATACAGAGTTCGGTGGCTGCATGGGTCAGACTCAGGTGCCGTGCGGTCACCAGAAACGTCTGTAGTCCATTGACCGGTAAATCACGTCGCGCCATATATCCCCCAGCTATGCGTAAAAGTCATGGCTATTATGACAACATTTCGATTGTTCTCCTATGCCCCCCGCCGTTGAATAAACCACAGTTCAATGAATTATTTATACACTTACGCTCAGGGGCAGTGATGTCTATCCATTCTTCAGTGGCTTTACCCTCGAAACTTCCGGATGTCGGAACCACTATCTTCAGTGTCATTGGTGAGCTTTCCGCTAAACACCAGGCCATCAACCTGTCACAAGGGGCACCTGATTTCCCCTGCGACCCGGCTCTGATCGACTCAGTGACCCGTGCGATGCAAAACGGTCATAACCAGTATGCGCCGATGGCTGGATTACTCCCGCTGAGGGAAGCCATTGCTGGCAAGGTCCGGCAGCTGTATGGCCAGCAGTATGATCCGGCGAGCGAAATACTGGTCACCGGCAGCGCCAGCCAGGGGCTGTTTATGGCGATCTCGGCGCTGGTTCATCGCGGTGATGAAGTGATCTTCTTTGAACCCGCGTTTGACAGCTATGCACCGGTCGTTCGTTTGCAGGGCGCGACCCCGGTCGGGATTAAGCTGAATGTTCCGGCATTTACCATCGACTGGCTGGCGGTGGCGGCGGCGATCACCCCCAAAACCCGGATGATCATTCTGAACAGCCCGCACAATCCCGGAGCACAGGTCCTGAGCGCTGATGATCTGCAGCAACTGGTCAGACTGACGAAAAACACGGATATCGTGATCCTGTCGGATGAAGTCTATGAGCATGTGATCTTTGATGGCCGGCAACACCTGAGTATGGCGACAGAACCATTGCTGGCGGAACGCAGTGTGATCGTCTCTTCGTTCGGCAAAACCTTTCACGTGACCGGCTGGCGGGTAGGGTATTGCCTGGCGCCGGCAGCCATCATGGAAGAAATTATCGGCATTCATCAGTTTATGATGTATGCCGCAGACACCCCCATGCAGTGGGCATTTGCAGAATACTTACGTCATCCGCAGCATTATCTTGGATTATCGGCGTTCTACCAGCAGAAGCGGGACCGGTTGGCAACATTACTGGCTGACTCGCCCTTCCGTTTACAGCCCTCAGCCGGTTCATTCTTTATGCTGGCCGGTTACGGACATCTCAGCCAGCAATCCGACAGTGAAATTGTGAAGCGGCTGATTACGGAGTGCGGCGTAGCGACGATCCCGCTGTCTGCGTTTTATACCGACGGCACAGATAATAAATTTATTCGTCTCTCTTTTTCAAAAGATGATACAACGCTACAGGCCGGTGCAGAGGCATTATGCCGCTTTACTGTCTGACCCCGACCGGAGCAGAGCAACAGTCTGCGGGGGCCGGGGGAAGCCCCCCGGCAAATCCCCTCATAACAGTGACATTCAGGTGAGATAACATGCAAAAAAAAATAAAAGCAGTATGGATAGCCGCAGGGCTGTGTTCCGCATTTCAGGTATTCGCCGCGGATACGTTACGTTTTGGCCTGGAATCTCAGTACCCGCCTTTTGAAAGCCGGAACACGCAGGGACAACCGGTCGGATTCGATATTGATTTAGGGAATGCGGTATGTCAGGCCGCACACCTGAAGTGTCAGTGGGTAGAGAGCAGTTTTGATGCCCTGATCCCGGCGCTTGAAGCCAAAAAGTTTGATGCCATCAACTCGGCAATGAATATCACCGCACAGCGGGGAAAAGTCATTGATTTTACGGTGCCGGTTTACCGTATTCCAAGCATGCTGGTCGCCCGTAAAGATCAGGATCTGCAGGTCACCGCGGAGGGGCTTAAAGGGAAAAATATTGGCGTATTACAGGGATCGATTCAGGAAGCGTACGCCAAAAAACACTGGGAAACTCAGGGTGTCAACGTTATCTCTTATCAGGATCAGAACCAGGTCTATAACGATATGGTAGCAGGGCGGCTGGATGCGACCCTGGTGATGTCTGCTGCCGGCCAGTCCGGTTTCCTGAATAAGCCGGAAGGAAAAGACTTTGCATTTGCCGGTAAACCGGTGGAAGACGATGCCATCCTGGGGACAGGCATCGGGTTCGGACTGCGAAAAGGGGATACCGCCCTGAAACAGCAACTGGATACCGCCATTGAAACGGTTAAGAAAGACGGAACCCTGACCCGACTGGCAGCCCGTTATTTCCCGGGGATCGATGTCAGCGTTCAACCCTGACCGGTTATCCTCATCCTGACGTGCCGCTCACCCGGAGCGTCCGGGCCACCTCCTCTGATCCGCCTGATTATCAGGCGGAACTCCGCTCTGTTTTATGCCCCGGTTTTCCCGGAAAAAAATATCATCGTCTGCCGCTGACGGGATATAAGAAGAATTATCGGTTATTCAGTCACTTACTTTACTTGTGTAATTATTTATTTACACTCATTGCGGTTAAATCCAGTTATTCACTGTTTTTGTAAATAAATCTGTACGAATGGTGGATTGAAAAGTTTACTCCGTATGGTAGGCTGTGGCCACTCTGACCAGAGCGACGTAACGAGCCGTGATTACAGGATGCCAACCATGCAAAAAGATACGCTGAATAATTTACATATCACCGAAGAACGGATAATGATGACGCCAGAGCAACTGAAGGCGCAGTACCCGCTATCCGATCAGCTGCAGGCGCAAATAGCGCGCTCCAGGCAGGTGATTTCAGACATTATCGCCGGGCGTGATCGCCGGTTACTGGTGGTTTGCGGACCCTGTTCGATTCATGATCCTGACGCGGCGCTGGAATATGCGGAGCGTTATCAGCAACTGGCAGAAAAATACAGCGATAGCCTCTATCTGGTCATGCGGGTCTATTTTGAAAAACCGCGGACAACCGTGGGCTGGAAAGGCCTTATCAATGACCCGCATATGGACGGGTCATTCGATGTTGAGCGCGGACTACAGATTGCACGAGATCTTCTGGTGAAGCTGGCGGAAAAAGGGCTGCCGCTGGCGACCGAAGCCCTGGACCCGAACTCACCACAATATCTGGGGGATTTGTTCAGCTGGGCTGCTATCGGTGCACGGACAACAGAATCTCAGACCCATCGTGAAATGGCTTCCGGGCTTTCTCTGCCGGTAGGCTTTAAAAACGGTACCGATGGCAGCCTGAGCACGGCGATTAATGCCATGCGGGCAGCCTCTATGCCTCACCGCTTTATGGGGATTAATCAGGCCGGACAGGTTTGCTTATTGCAAACCCGCGGTAACCCCGACGGCCATGTCATCCTTCGTGGCGGTAAAACCCCGAATTACGGTCCGGAAGATGTGGCTGCCTGTGAAAAAGAGATGCAGAATGCGGGTCTCAGACCCGCATTGATGATAGATTGCAGTCATGGCAACTCCTGTAAAGACTATCGCCGTCAGTCGCTGGTGGCTGAATCCGCCATGGCCCAGATCAAAGACGGTAACCGTTCCATTATGGGCCTGATGCTGGAAAGTCATCTTTATGAAGGAAATCAGTCACCGGATCAGCCACGTTCGGCTATGCGCTATGGTGTCTCGGTGACCGATGCCTGTATCAGCTGGGAAACTACAGAAACCCTGCTGCGCGATATTCATCAGGATATGTGTACCGCGCTGCGGGTGTCATAAGAGGTGTTATAGATTATGGTGGCCGAATTAACCGCGCTACGCGATAAAATTGATGAAACGGATAAAGCCTTGCTGCAATTGCTGGCCAGGCGCCTGGAACTGGTCGCTGAAGTCGGTGAAGTCAAAAGCCGCTATGGATTGCCTATTTATGTGCCTGAACGTGAAGCCAGCATGCTGGAGTCACGCAGGAAAGAGGCTGAACAGCTCGGTGTCCCGCCGGATTTAATCGAGGATGTGTTACGCCGGGTGATGCGGGAATCTTATTCCAGCGAGAATGATAAAGGTTTCAAAACACTGAACCCGGACCTTGGTCCGGTGGTCATTGTCGGCGGTAAAGGGCAGATGGGGCGTTTATTCGGTAAGATGCTGACGCTGTCAGGTTACCAGGTCAGAACGCTGGAAAAAGATGACTGGGACAACGCAGAACAGTTGCTCAGTGATGCCGGGATGGTGGTGATCAGCGTTCCTATCCATCTGACAGAGCAGGTGATCCGTCAATTACCGCCATTGCCTGATAACTGTATTTTGCTCGACCTGTGCTCGATTAAAAATAAACCGCTGCAGGCGATGCTTGCTGCGCATCAGGGACCGGTACTGGGGCTGCACCCCATGTTTGGCCCTGACAGCGGCAGCCTGGCGAAACAGGTTGTGGTCTGGTGTGACGGGCGTCAGCCAGAGGCTTATCAATGGTTGCTGGAACAGATTCAGGTCTGGGGTGCGCGGTTACATCGTACCAGTGCGGTGGAGCATGATCAGAATATGGCCTTTATTCAGGCCCTGCGTCACTTTGCCACTTTTGCTTATGGTCTGCATCTGGCCGAGGAAAATGTGGATTTGGGGCAGCTGCTGGCACTCTCCTCGCCAATCTATCGTCTGGAACTGGCGATGGTCGGGCGTCTGTTTGCCCAGGACCCGCAGCTGTATGCGGACATTATTATGTCTTCAGAAAATAACCTGGCGCTGATCAAACGTTATTACCAGCGGTTTGGTGAGGCGATCGCGTTACTGGAATCAGGGGATAAAGCGGAGTTCATCGGCAGCTTTCGTAGTATTGAGCGCTGGTTCGGCGATTATGCCTCTTCATTTCTTACCGAGAGCCGGGGTCTGTTGCGCTCAGCCAACGATAATCGCGCGTAACCGATTCAGACATCAGGGCACCCTCAGGTGCCCTGAACCGTCAGTCGACGGAGACCGGAATGACGTTATCTCCCGGGTAGCAGCCCAGGACTTTAACGAAGCGGGTCAGGGCGGTCAGTTCTTCCAGAGACTGTTGCATTTCCTCTGCGTGGACATTGGCCTGAATATCCAGGTAGAACATCTCCTCCCAGGGATTTCCGTTGATCGGACGGGATTCCAGTTTGGTCATTACCAGACCATATTTCCTGAGTACCATCAATGCATCGACCAGCGCCCCGGATTGCTGGCCTGTGGCCATCAGTAGGGTGGTTTTGGCCGGGACCTGTGCAGAAACTTTCACCGGCTTACGGGCCAGGATAATAAAGCGGGTCATATTTTGTTGCTGATTAGCCAGATTACGTTCCAGCACCTGCAGATTATACAGATTACCGCCGGCTTCACTGCCCAGCGCCACGACCTGGCTATCCTGCAATTCTGCCACTTTTTCCATGGCGGCTGCGGTGCTTTCGGTATATTTAATCTTCCAGTGTGGATACCGTGCCAGGAAATGGCTGCATTGCTGGAAAGGCTGCGGATGGCTGTAAACGGTAGTGATATCATCCAGCCGGGTGTCGGCGGGCACCAGGATACAGTGGTCAATCGGTACGGTGAGTTCTCCGACAATGTGCAGACTGGTGTGCTGCAACAGATCATAGACATCGTTTATCGAACCGGAACTGGTATTTTCCAGGGGTAATACGGCATAGTCCGCCAGCCCGGTTTCGACCTGTTGCAGAATGTCCCGGAATTTACTGCAACCGACCTCGGTCATATGCGAAAAGTGCCGGGATGCATACTGACGTGCTGCCAGATGTGAGTAAGAGCCTTTAGGTCCCAGAAAGGCAACCCGTGCACTGTTTTCCTGCGCCTGATTCAGAGCTTTCTGCAGCAGAGCCTGTTGGGTCAGTACCGATTCTTCAATAATCAACTGAAAAATGCGGGTAATGTACTGACTGTCTAATGACTGACGACGTCCCTTTTCAATCAGTTTCTCCAGCAGTTGCTTTTCCCTTTCGATATCACGGATAGGGCGGTGGGTGGTCATTTTGAATTTGCCTACCGCGACAGCCACCTCCTGACGTTCTGCCAGTAAAGACAGAAGCTGTTCATCCAGGCGGGTGATCCTTTCCCGTAAATGCTCTAAAGAGGGCTCTGCGCTCATTTTTGTCACCTGTATTCCTGTTATTTTTATACCCAATAAAAAAGCCCCCCGGGCGGGAGGCTTTGCTGTTCGTCTTCTCATTCATTCTTAAACGACGACAGGTCTCCCGGCAGAAGATGCGCTAAAAAAGAATGAGAAGAAAAACACGGAGGTTTGCATAGCAGGTTGTCCCTGGAAGATGTTTTCCGAGAGTAACTTTTGCGCCAGGGCGCGTCAACTAAAAACGCGCCCTGCGGGCGCGTTCGGGGAATCTCAGGTTATTCTGTTTCAGCCGGAATAATGTCTTTTACGCTGGCTGAGGCGCGTCTTGCCTCACCTTTATGCTGAACCTTATTCAGCTGGCGTTCAAGTTTGCTGAGCAGGTCATTAATGGCGGCATACATATCTGTGTGTCTGCCGGTCGCGACCAGCGGGCCATTGGGCGTATTTATCGTCGCATCGGCGACAAATTCTTTTGGCTCTTTCGACAGCACGATATGGGGATTAATCAGCTGGGTTTGCCACTTCTCCAGTTTGGTCAGACGGTCTTCAACATGGTTGCGGATAGCGTCGGTAATTTCCATTTGTTTACTGGTGATGTTCATAATCATCGCACTTACCTCTCTGTTGTTACCATCGTGTGACATTCAGATTAACGGCTTCAGTTAAGAATAATGTGATCTGGATCACAAAATAAAGTCACTTTTTGTTAATTAGCAAAATTCCTAAGCTGCGCGGAGAAAAGTACAGATAATGATTGAATACACCATTATTACCGGCCATTATTGGTAGGATCAGGAGACGCTGGTCACCGCGCTCCTCCATGATTCTGAGGTCCTGACCACGGGGCGTGAGGTCCTTATTCCCGTCTCTGGGATAGCTTAGGATGCAGGATAGAAATAGTGTAAAGGCTTAATCAGAGGGGCAGAGATGACGTCGTTTGATGAAAGGAAAAAAACAGCCATTCGGATTTTAGAAGAAAAACAGGTATGGCAACCTCATCGCACACCACTTCTGATGAAGTTCTTATGGGCCAGGGGAGTGCGGATCCCTCCTTTCCCGGTAGCCCCCTTCTGGCTAATCGCCCTGCTGGCAGCGCCGGGATTTGGTTTGCCCTGGGGGATGTTCATGTGGTTTTTCGCCTGGCAGAAAGCAGGTTACACGATAACCGCGGCCTTGATTGCGGGTAGTGTGGCGGGACTCTTGTTCGGCTTAATGGCGGCAGGTTCACACCTGTACCGCAGAAAGGTAAAAAAATTGCCGGAATGGAAAAGCCTTTAATCCCGAAAGAGGCATTATCCTGCCATCAGCGCGTGTGAAGAAAAAAGCCCTGGCGACTGAAACCGTCAGGGAAAGAAGTACAGCAAGTCCCCGACCCATGCATTAATCCTCCTGCTTACGTGCAATGTTTAAGACCTCTGTGCGTTTCTGCGGCCTGAGCAAAGAGCTTCTTAAGCCCCGGGATCGTACGTCTTGCCATGACTGGCATCTGCTTCGCAAGCGAAAGAGGCCACAGTCAGCGGAACAGTATAATTGTGCCTCTCTGACAGGGCTCCCGCCCCATCAAATCTGTTGCCGGGAGAAGCACAACCCACGGGATTACAAAAAAGCAGCCACGATGGGCTGCTTTTTTCGTCGTACTCCGGGGGAGGATGCCCCGAATCAACGCTTCTGGTTATCCGCGATGATTTTGGCCACTTTATCGGCCTCGGTGTTGAGTTGCATCTTACGGTAAGCATTTTCCATCAGCGGAAGTGCCTGGCGGGTCGCCTCAGTATCTGCATAGTTTGTCAGCATGTCCTGTGCCCGGTTAACAACCGCGACATAAGCCCCTCTTTTGGTATAGAATTGCACCACAGAAAGTTCATGTTTAGCCAGACGGTCTTTTAAAGCCACCAAACGCAGTCTGGCATCAGCGGCGTACTGACTGTTCGGATAGCTCTGCAGCAGTTGAGAGAAATCGGTAAATGCCTGACGGGCATAGGCCGGGTCTCTGTCAGAGCGATCGATACCGAAGAAGTGTTGCACTGCTGACTCATCCATCGCCATGTCGGTCAGACCCTTCATATACATGACATAGTCAATATTAGGATGTGTCGGGTTCAGTCGCATAAAACGGAGGATGGTGGCCTGGGCCATCGGCATATCCCCGTTTTTATAGTAGGCATAGATCAGATCAAGCTGCACCTGCTGAGAATACGGACCAAACGGGTAACGATTATCCAGTGCTTCTAACTGGGTAATGGCAGCCCTGAAGTTGCCGTCCTGCAGTTTTTGCTGGGCGGTTGCATAGATCACCGAAGGCGGGTTGTCCGGGACAATGTCTTTAGAGCCGGAGCAACCTACCAGTGCCAGGCCCAGAGTGGCAACGGCCACCAGATGTTTCATACGCGTCATGACGAAATGATTATCCTCAAAGGTTTAGCGGAGGCTTTCTGTGAAGCGTCCATTGATGATCAGCTAAGATAGCACATTATAGTAAACGGCTTTGCCGTGAAAACCCAACGTTAACGAAAGAAGCTTATATGGCACAACAAGTACAACTCACCGCGACAGTCTCCGAAGCGCAACTTGGACAACGCTTAGATCAGTCTTTAGCGGAATTGTTCCCTGATTATTCACGTTCACGCATAAAAGAGTGGATTTTACAGGGTCGGGTCACCCTGAATGGTATCCCGGCCACCGTTCCTAAGGAAAAAGTCCTCGGTGGTGAACGAATCACTATTGATGCCGAAATTGAAGAGGAACTTCGCTGGGAACCTCAGGATATCGCGCTCGAGATCGTTTACGAGGACGATGACATTCTGGTGATCAATAAGCCGCGCGGGTTAGTCGTTCATCCCGGTGCCGGTAACCCTGATGGTACGGTATTAAACGCATTATTACATTATTATCCTGCCATTGCGGATGTTCCGCGGGCGGGGATTGTGCATCGTCTGGATAAAGATACCACCGGACTGATGGTCGTAGCCAAGACCGTACCGGCGCAAACTCACCTGGTAGACGCGTTACAACGTCGTGAAATCACCCGTGAATATGAGGCGGTGGCTATCGGAACCATGACGGCCGGAGGCTTTGTTGATGAGCCTATCGCCCGTCACCCGACCAAACGCACCCATATGAGCGTACACCCGATGGGCAAACCGGCGGTCACCCACTACCGTATTATGGAGCATTTCCGTGCCCATACCCGGTTACGTCTGCGTCTGGAAACCGGTCGTACCCACCAGATCCGTGTGCATATGTCTCATCTCAGTCATCCGCTGGTCGGGGATCAGCTGTACGGCGGTCGTCCACGTCCGCCGAAGAATGCCTCAGAAGAGTTTATTTCTGTCCTGCGAGGATTCGACCGTCAGGCGCTCCATGCCACGATGTTACGTCTCTACCATCCGATCACCGGGATTGAGATGGAATGGCATGCGGCATTGCCGCAGGATATGGTCGAATTAATCGATGCACTGAAAGCAGATACGGAACTACATAAAGACGACATGGACTGGTTATGAGTTCACTGATTATTCCGGAGTGGCCGGCACCGGCGAACGTCAGAGCCTGCTCGACAACCCGAATCGGGGGTGTCAGTCAGCCGCCGTACGACAGCCTGAATCTGGGGGCACATGTTGCCGATGATCCTGCACATGTCCGCCAAAACCGTCACCTGTTGTGTGATCTCGCCGGCTTACCGGCGATGCCGCTCTGGCTTAATCAGGTTCACGGAACCGATGTCGTTACTTTACCGCAGGCCGAAGGTTCTGTTCCGCAGGCCGACGCCTGCTATACCCGGGCAGAAGGGCAGGTTTGCGCAGTGATGACGGCAGACTGCCTGCCGGTGATCTTCTGCTCCAGAGACGGGCGGGAGGTGGCTGCAGCCCATGCCGGCTGGCGGGGGTTATGTGGCGGTGTTCTTGAAAGCACGCTGGCAACGTTCCGCAGTCCGCCGGAAGATATCCTGGTGTGGCTGGGCCCGGCCATCGGCCCGCAGGCATTTGAGGTCGGCCCGGAAGTGCGCGATACGTTTATTGCCCACGACCCCGCAGCGGCAGAAGCCTTTATCCCTGTTGAGCAAAAGTATCTCGCGGATCTCTGGATGTTAGCCAGACAGCGTCTCTCCCGTGCCGGCGTCATTGCCGTCTATGGTGGCGGGCGTTGTACCTATTCCGAACCCAGGGCTTTTTTCTCCTACCGCCGGGAGAGCGTGACCGGACGTATGGCAACTTTGGTGTGGCTGGTATAATCTTAGCCGCTGGACGATCCTGTATGTGTAATTTTTCTTAGTTTTCCGGGTTATAAAACTTGAATATTTGAGGGATTGGCCTCATTTAATCTCCTGTAGCATTTTGACCTTTAACAGGAGGAATTATGCGTCTGGATCGTCTAACCAATAAATTCCAACAAGCGCTGGCTGATGCTCAGTCACTGGCACTCGGCAACGACAACCAATTTATCGAACCTCTTCACTTAATGAGTGCTCTGCTGACTCAGGAAGGGGGATCGCTGACTCCTTTACTTACTTCTGCCGGGCTGGACGCTGCCGCTCTGCGGGAAAAAATAACACAGTCAATCAAACGACTTCCTCAGGTTGAAGGCAGTGACGGCGACGTCCAGCCTTCCGCTGATCTTATCCGCGTACTCAATTTGTGTGACAAGCTGGCACAAAAGCGCGGTGATACTTTTATTTCATCTGAACTTTTTGTTCTGGCTGCGCTGGATTCACGCGGAGCTCTGGCGGATATTCTGAAATCGGCCGGAGCAAACAGCGACAAACTCATCAGTGCCATAGAACAGTTGCGTGGGGGCGAAAACGTGAACGAACAGGGTGCTGAAGACCAGCGTCAGGCATTAAAGAAATACACCATCGATCTGACCGAACGGGCAGAGCAGGGGAAACTGGACCCTGTCATCGGTCGTGATGAAGAAATCCGTCGCACGATCCAGGTCCTGCAGCGGCGTACCAAAAATAACCCTGTCCTGATTGGTGAGCCTGGCGTCGGTAAAACGGCCATCGTGGAAGGACTGGCGCAGCGTATTATTAACGGTGAAGTCCCGGAAGGCCTGAAAGGTCGCCGCGTGCTGGCGCTGGATATGGGGGCGCTGGTCGCCGGGGCGAAATATCGCGGTGAGTTTGAAGAACGCCTGAAAGGGGTCCTCAATGATCTCTCCAAACAGGAAGGTAATGTTATCCTGTTTATCGATGAACTGCACACCATGGTGGGGGCCGGTAAAGCTGATGGTGCGATGGATGCCGGTAATATGCTTAAACCTGCGCTGGCGCGCGGTGAACTGCATTGCGTCGGGGCGACCACTCTGGATGAATACCGTCAGTATATAGAAAAAGACGCGGCACTGGAGCGCCGGTTCCAGAAAGTGCTGGTGGATGAGCCTACGGTCGAAGATACCATCGCTATTCTTCGCGGCCTGAAAGAGCGTTATGAATTGCATCACCATGTACAAATTACGGACCCGGCTATTGTCGCGGCGGCTAATTTGTCACACCGGTATATCGCTGACCGGCAACTGCCGGATAAAGCTATCGATTTGATCGATGAAGCCGCCTCCAGCATTCGTATGCAGATCGATTCAAAACCTGAATCACTGGACCGGCTGGAACGACGGATTATTCAGTTAAAACTGGAACAACAGGCACTGAAGAAAGAATCAGATGATGCCAGCGTTAAGCGTCTTGAGATGCTTGAGAACGAGCTAAATCAGAAAGAACGCGAATATGCGGAACTGGACGAAGAGTGGAAAGCTGAAAAAGCTTCGCTGACCGGCACGCAGAATATTAAAGCGGATCTGGAACAGGCACGTATTGCACTGGAGCAGGCGCGTCGTACCGGTAACCTGGCCGAAATGTCTGAACTGCAATACGGAAAAATTCCGGAACTGGAAAAACAGCTTGCCGCTGCGACCCAGGCTGAAGGCAAATCGATGAAGATGTTGCGTAACCGCGTGACGGATACAGAGATTGCCGATGTGCTGGCGCGCTGGACCGGAATTCCGGTCGCCAGAATGCTGGAAGGGGAGCGTGACAAACTGCTGCGGATGGAAGAGGCATTACATGATCGTGTTATCGGTCAGAATGAAGCCGTGGAAGCGGTCGCGAATGCCATCCGCCGTAGTCGTGCGGGGCTGGCGGATCCCAACCGTCCGGTAGGGTCTTTCCTGTTCCTGGGGCCGACCGGGGTAGGTAAAACCGAACTGTGTAAGTCTCTGGCGAACTTCCTGTTCGACAGCGATGACGCCATGGTGCGAATCGATATGTCCGAATTTATGGAGAAACATTCGGTATCCCGGCTGGTGGGTGCCCCTCCGGGGTATGTCGGATATGAAGAAGGCGGCTACCTGACCGAAGCTGTCAGACGACGTCCTTATTCTGTGATCCTGCTCGATGAAGTTGAAAAAGCGCATCCGGACGTCTTTAACATTCTGTTGCAGGTGCTGGACGACGGACGACTGACTGACGGACAAGGGCGTACGGTTGATTTCCGTAATGCGGTCATCATCATGACGTCGAACCTGGGATCAGACATGATTCAGGAACGTTTTGGTGATCTGGATTACGGTGAGATGAAAGCCCTGGTCATGAGTGTCGTCGGCCAGCACTTCCGTCCGGAATTCATTAACCGTATCGATGAAGTTGTGGTTTTCCACCCGCTGGGGGCAGAGCATATTGCTTCTATTGCACGTATCCAGTTGCAAAGGCTGTATCAGCGTCTGGAAGAACGTGGCTATCAGTTGCACATCTCTGATGATGCGCTGAAGTTATTGGGTGAAACCGGCTTTGACCCGGTATATGGTGCGCGTCCGTTGAAACGGGCTATCCAGCATGAGATTGAAAACCCGTTAGCCCAGCAAATTCTGTCCGGGCAACTGGTTCCCGGAAAAATCATCGAAATGGATGTCAGAGACGGGGAAATCGTGGCGCATCAGTAATCTGATCGTAAGAAAAAACCGGAAAGCGGACGTTTATCGTCCGCTTTTTTTATGAATATCATCGGTTTTGTGCTTTTTTAACCCGAAATGGCTGAAAAAGCGACACTCGGCAATTTATTTGAAATAAACCCTTGTCAGAAAAAATTATCTCCCTATAATGCGCTCCCACTGACACGGCAAAGCGCGATGCGCAGCGGCGTGACAGGGGCTGAAGCGATTCGGTCCGGGAGAAAAAAATCACGAAATAGTGGTTGACTCCTGAGGTGAAAAGCGTAATATACGCCACCTCGCAACAGCAA
>NZ_BAAAFX010000026.1:0-137701 GCF_039523755.1 Tatumella terrea
AGCAATGTGCACCAAACCGGGCTACGCCTGGCGACTCTCTGCGGCCCGGTATTCCGGGCTATCAGCGACCAAAGTGGCTTAGCCGCGGTCCTTCTGGTATTCAGCGATAATTTCTCCGGCAATGGATACGGCGATCTCCGCCGGCAGTTTACCACTCACTTCGGCGATCCCGGCCGGACAACGCATCGTCTCCAGTTCTCCGGCAGTCATCCCCTTGCCTTCCAGCCGGTAGCGAAATCGCTGCCGCTTAGTCTGTGACCCAATCACCCCCAGATACCGGCAATCCCCCCGGCGCAGCACCTTCTCTGCCAGCTGTAAATCCAGGTCATGGTTATGGGTCATCACCACAAAGTAGCTGCCGGGCACGGCCGCCGTTACCACATCGACTAATTCTGTTTCACAATAACAGCGCACCCCCTGAGGGGCATGCTGTAAATATTCTGCCCGGCTGTCCGCCCAGACCAGCTGGCAGGGTAAGGTCGCCAGTAAGGCAATCAGTGCCTGTCCGACATGACCGGCCCCCAAAACCACAACCTGCGGACGTGAATTCCACAGCGGTTCAAAAAAGACGGAAACCGCCCCGCCACAGCATTGCGCAAATCTGGCTCCCAGCGAAAACTGCTCATAACGTGGCTGGCATTCCCCCTGTTGCAGCATTTCACGGGCAATTTCCATACAGCGGAATTCCAGCTGTCCTCCGCCGATGGTCAGCCAGCTTTGCTCTCCGGTAATGATCATCTTACTGCCGCCGCCACGGGGAACCGAACCACGTTCCCCCATCACGGTCACCAGCACACACGACATCCCCGCCTCGCGCAACTCCGCAAGCCGGGTGATCCAGTCGTCATTGTCCATTCCCGGCCTCCCGCAGTTTTTGTATCCCTGCCAGCACGCGCTCCGGGGTCGCCGGGCTGTCGGTCAGTGGATAATGGCGGTAGTCCGCCGTCGCTGAAATCGCATCCTGCAGGGCACAGAACACCGCGATTGCCAGCATAAAAGGCGGCTCCCCGACGGCCTTGGAATGGTAGACCGTCGGCTGACTATTCTCTCTCTCTTCCAGCAATTTGACCCGGAAATCGATCGGCATATCGCTGACGGCCGGGATCTTATAGCTGGCCGGCCCACGGGTCATCAGTTTACCGCTGTTGTCCCGGAACAACTCTTCGCAGGTCAGCCATCCCTGGCCCTGCACAAATCCCCCTTCAATCTGGCCAATATCCAGGGCAGGATTCAGTGATGTACCGACATCATGCAGAATGTCTGTCCGCAGCAGGCGATATTCTCCGGTCAGAGTGTCGATGATCACCTCACAGCAGGCGGCACCATAGGCAAAATAGTAGAAAGGTTGTCCGCGCCCCGCGGCACGATCGTAGTGAATTTCAGGGACTTTATAATACCCGGTGGCGGATAATGGCACCTGACTCAGCCAGGCCATCTGCGCAACATCCGCAAAGCTGTAATAGTGATCAGCGGCACGTATCACGCCATTACGGAACACGATCTCTTCGTCACGGCATTGATGTTTCTCTGCCAGCATCTCTGTCAGACGTGTACGTAAGGTGGTGGCCGCAATTTGTGCCGCTTTACCGTTAAGATCGGCCCCGCTGGAGGCTGCCGTCGGTGAGGTATTCGGGACTTTACTGGTATCGGTGGCCATAATACGGATCTTCGACGGGTTGATTTGCAGTACCTGCGCCACCACCTGAATCACTTTGGTGTTCAGCCCCTGTCCCATCTCTGTGCCACCGTGATTCAGCTGCACCGTACCGTCGGTATAAATCAGTATCAGTGCCCCCGCCTGGTTGAGAAACCCGGAAGTAAAAGAAATACCGAATTTCACCGGGGTCAGGGCCAGTCCGCGCTTCAGCCGGGTATGGCTTGCATTAAATGCACGGATGTCTTCACGTCGCCGGTGATAATCGCTGTCGCTGATCAGCTGCCGGGTGATTTCCGGCATCCGGTCATGCTTAATCTGCTGATAATAATGGGTGGTGTTACGTCCTTCGCCGCCATAGTAATTAAGCTGACGGATAGCCAACGGGTCACACCCCAGAAATGTGGCGATATGCCCCATAATATGCTCAATGGCCAGCATCCCCTGCGGGCCACCAAACCCCCGGTAGGCGGTATTAGACGCGGTATGGGTCCGGCAGCGGTAACCGGTGACACAGGCATCCCCGAGGTAATAGGCGTTATCCGCATGAAACATCGCTCGGTCCACAATCGAACCACTTAAATCCAGCGAATAACCACAGTCTGCCGCCAGGTCGATGTTCACACCGCTGAAACGGCCCTGTTCGTCGATACCCACGTCATAACGGACATAGAACGGGTGGCGTTTACCGGTGATCTGCATATCGTCACTGCGGGATAAGCGCATTTTTGCCGGCCGTCCTGTCAGGCGGGCAACCACCGCACAGAGACAAGCTACCCCGGCGGCCTGGGTTTCTTTCCCCCCGAATCCGCCCCCCATCCGGCGCATATCGATCACCACATGACTCATCGGGATATCCAGTACGGAAGCCACCAGCTTCTGTACTTCGGTCGGGTTCTGGGTCGAAGAGTAAACGGTGACACAGTCGTCCTCGGCCGGCAGAACCAGTGCCGTCTGGGTTTCCAGATAAAAGTGTTCCTGCCCCCCGATGGAAAACTCTCCCTGCAACCGGTGTTTTGCGAGGCCCAGGGCCGCCGCGACATCTCCGCGCTGGTGACGATGCGGCTCCTGCACATAGAACTCCTGAGCCAGTGCCTGACGCACATCCAGCACAGCCTCCATCGGTTCGTATTCAATTACCGCCCGTGCCGCCGCCTCAAAGGCCGCTTCACGGGTTTCGGCCGCGACCACCAGCACGATCTGCCCGTGGTAGAACACTTCGCCATCGGCCAGTAACGGATCACCGGCTTCTAACGGACCAATATCATTGACCCCCGGCACATCCTGGCAAGTGATCACCCGGACCACCCCCTCCACGTCATAACAGCGGCTGACATCCAACGTCATAATCCGTGCACGGGCATGTTCACTGAGCCGCGGAGCCAGATGCAACGTCCCGGCCAGACAGGTTTTATCATCGATGTACAACGCATCACCGCAGACATGCTTTTTAGCACTCTCATGGATTAGCGGACTGCCGACCGTGGCCGGACTTTCAGCGTCAAACAGTGCTTTCAGGGCTTCCCGGGAGAGCGCGACAGAATTATGAGACATAGTCGGAGATCTCCGTCAGGTCAGAAGGATCGCTATAGCGGAAATACCAGCGACGTAACAGATTTGCCGCCACATTACGTCGGTATCCGGCACTGGCCCGGAAATCACTCAATGGCTGAAAATCTTCAGACAGTGCGGCACAGGCCTGCTCGATCAGTGCCACGGTAATAACCTGCCCGGAGAGTGCGGCTTCACAGTGACGTGCCCTGCAGGGCGTCGCGGCCATTCCGCCGTAGGCGATCCGCACAAACTCCACACGCCCCTGAGGGTCTGCAGAAATCGTCATTGCGGCGAAGACAGCTGAAATATCATCATCCATCCGTTTTGAAACCTTATGCAGGCTGATTTTTTGTGACAGTGTCACGGATGGAATGATCACCGAGTGTATAAACTCTCCCGGCTGAAGGCGCGTTTGCCGGTAACCGGTAAAAAATTCTTCCAGAGGCAGCTGACGTTGCTGCTCCCCGCATTGCAGTATCAGCTGTGCATCCATTGCCAGAAGCACAGGCGCACAATCACCAATCGGTGACGCGTTAGCCAGATTACCGCCGACCGTGCCCTGATTACGGATTTGTAAGGATGCAAACCGGCTGAACAGCGCCTTCGTCGCCGGAATATGTTGTTCCAGAAATGTGGCAACCGTGGTCAGGCTGGCGGCCGCACCGATGACAAGCCTCTCTCCCTGACGGTAACACTGTTTCAGCTCCGGTACATGGCTCAGCGCCACCAGCACCGGGAACCGCTGATGAGACTGGGTAATGGCCAGCGACAGATCGGTCCCCCCGGCCACCAGCACGGCATCGGGATGCTGCTGACAAAGTCCCGCAAGCTGTGTCACATTCTGCGGCAGATAACAGACCCGCGCCTCTTGTTGAAGGACCTGTATTTCCGGTGTCTGTATCGCATTGAGCTGTTTTTTCGTCAGCGCCTGCTGACGCAGAAACTGATCCTGCCCCGTCCCCTGACGCATAATATCACTGGCGGCCTGCAGGATTGGGCGATAGCCGGTACAGCGGCAGAGGTTACCGGCCAGCGCCTGTTCTGTCTCTGTATGTCCGCCGGGACCCTTGTGTTTCATCAGGGCAAACAGGGACATCACAAAGCCCGGGGTACAGAAACCGCACTGAGAGGCATGGTTATCGACCATGGCCTGCTGTACGGGGTGAAGCTGCTGTCCCTCCTGCAGGTCTTCCACGGTGATCAGTTGTTTGCCGTGTAAGGCACTGACCAGTGTCAGGCAACTGTTCACCGTCTGATACTTCAGTTCATCCTCTTCCAGTGAAGCCACCACCACCGTACAGGCACCACAGTCGCCCGAGGCACAGCCCTCTTTGGTACCGCACCGCTGTTTCTCTTCCCGCAGATAATTCAGCACCGTCATATTCGGGTCCAGATGACTGACCGTAATCAGCTGCTGATTAAGCAAAAATTGCATGGTCATTCTCCTGTGTCTCACCCTGCGCCCAGACACATTCGCCGTTAACCCAGGTATGGGTGATATTACGTTCGTCCCCCAGTGTCATCAGGACAAAAAGCTGATCCGTAATATCCTGACTTCCGGCACAGCGCAGTTTCTGCAGCGGTGTGGCCTTCAGGTCAACCACAATAAAGTCAGCTTCTTTCCCCGGTGCGAAGTTACCGATAACATTATCCAGGTCCAGCGCATGAGCGCCGCCGAGCGTGGCATGATAAAAAGCTTCGCAGGCATTCAGTTTATAGCTCTGTAATTGCTGCACCTTATAGGCATCCCCCAGTGTACGCAGCAGACTAAAACTGGTTCCGGCACCGACATCGGTACCGATCCCGACCGGAATTTTCCTCGCCTTCGCTGCAGACAACTTAAACAGACCGCTGCCGAGGAACAGATTAGAAGACGGACAGAAAGCTACGGAAGAGCCGGTCTGTTCCAGACACGTCCATTCCTGATCCTGCAGATGAATACAGTGTGCAAAGACGCTGCGTTTCCCTGTCAGCCGGTAATGGTCATAGACGCCGAGGTAACTGTCATGTTCCGGGTAAAGCTCACTGACCCACTCAATCTCCCGTAAATTTTCACTCAGATGGGTCTGCATCCAGACATCCGGATATTCACGGCGCAGGTCGCCCGCCTGTTCCATCAGTGCCGGTGAGGAGGTAGGAACAAATCTCGGGGTGATGGCGTAACCCAGCCGCCCTTTTCCATGCCAGCGTTCGATCAGTTCACGGGTCTGCCGGGCGCTTTCGGCCGGATCTTCCTGTAAAGCCGCGGGCACATGCCTGTCCATCATGACTTTACCGGCAATAATACGCATGGCGTACTTCTGAGCTTCCCGGAAGAGCGCATCTACAGATTCCGGATGCACAGAGGCAAAGACCAGCGCAGTGGTCGTGCCATGACTGAAAAGCTGACGGATAAAAAAGGCCGCCATCGCACTGGCATACTCACTGTCTCCGTACTTGCTTTCCACCGGAAAGGTATACTGTTCCAGCCACTCCAGCAGTTGTTCCCCGTACGCGGCAATCATCTCTGTCTGTGGATAGTGAATATGGGTATCGATAAAGCCGGGCATAATCAGCCGACCCTGATAGTCGGTAAACACGCAGCCTTCCGGCACATCCTCCCTGCCGGTCCAGGGAGCCAGCGAAACGACCTTCCCGTCGGCAATTAATAGCAAGCCATCGGGCAGATAACGTAATTGCCCTGCAATTTCATCACTGTGGTGAGCCACTCCCGCATAATGGATAAATGCGGCACGGAATCCCTGCAGGCGTTTTTTTGACATCATAGTTTCCCGTCTCCTTTCCGGTCTCTTTCCCGAAATCGGCTGATAACCCATCCGTTATCAGGATACTATTGCAAGTAACATGCCAGAGTATTTTTTATTGAAAAGTTATTCATTTTCAACAAGTTAACCTGTTTATGCCCGAATGGTTTCCGGAGCATGCCGTTTTACGGGTTGAAATAAAAGCAACCGGTTGCATTTATCCGGCAACCGGTTGCGTTGATAATCATTCCCGGTGAAGCACGGTTACCGGCAACCCCGCTGCACTGTCAGAGTGCAGCGGGGTTGCCGGTGCACAACGAAAGAGCGCATGGCTGATGCGCAGATAACCGCCACCCGCTGCCATTGATAAGCGATAGGCATGTGTCAGTTTTCAATGCTATGTTTAGGGGACATCTCAGGAAAATAAAAGGAATAAAACATGATTATTTTGGTGACAGGCGCGACAGCAGGATTTGGTGAAGCTATTACCCGTCGTTTTATCGAAAACGGACATAAAGTGATTGCCACCGGACGTCGGGCCGACCGCCTGCAGCAACTGAAAGACACTCACGGCGATAGTCTGTATCCCCTCCGGCTGGATGTCCGCGACAAAGACGCTATCGATAACGCCCTGAGCGAATTACCCGAGGCATGGCAGGCTATCGATATTCTGGTCAATAATGCCGGGCTGGCGCTGGGCATAGAACCGGCACAGAATGCCAGTACTGACGACTGGGAAACCATGATAGATACCAATGCCAAAGGTCTGGTATTTATGACCCGGGCCGTATTACCGGGTATGGTAGCCCGTAATAAAGGTCACGTGATTAATATCGGGTCTACAGCCGGTAACTGGCCTTATATGGGCGGCAACGTCTACGGCGCCACGAAGGCCTTTGTCCGTCAGTTCAGTCTCAATCTGCGTACCGACCTGCAGGGCACGGCGGTACGGGTCACCAATATCGAACCAGGGCTGGTCGGCGGTACTGAGTTTTCAAATGTCCGCTTTAAAGGAGATGACAGCAAAGCCAGTTCTGTCTATGACGGGACACAGCCGCTGACAGCCGAAGATGTGACCGAATCTGTTTACTGGGTGTCTACCCTGCCGGCCCATGTCAACATTAATACCCTGGAAATGATGCCGGTCTGCCAGGCCTATGGTGGACTGAAAGTGATAAAGAATGGCTGAGTGACCCGTGTCCCCGCTCACCGCTCCGGACAGAGGCTGGCAGGTCAGGCCGTTCAAATGTTATACTGACGGAAGCAGGTACAGCTAAGGCCGGCTGTCCGTGATTGAGAGTAAAGGAACTCAATATGAAAAAGACTTCTGGAATTTTACCGGTGCTTCTGTGTGCGGTGATGGGTTGCGGAACGCTGGCAGCAATACCTGCCGCCCGGGCGGCGACTCAGCACATTGTTATTGATAACGGCGATAATGCGCTGACAAAAGAAGAAGCGCGTGAGCGCCAGCAGCAGTGGGACGAGACCCGCTCACTGCGGCATAAAGTGAATCGCAGGGTTGAGAAAGAGTTTGATAAAGCAGATAACGCTTTCGATACCCGTGATAAATGTGAGCAGAGTGCAAATCTCAATGCTTACTGGGAGCCAAACACTCTGCGCTGTTTAGACAGGCGTACCGGACGTCCTGTCACTCCCTGATGATAATAACAATTGCGTCTTTACAAAGAAAAGGAACTACCTATGAAACGTAAAATTCTGTGGGCCGGTGCCCTGTTGATTACCTGCCCTTTACTGGCTCAGGCCTCCTGTGAGTCGGTCAAAGCCGATATCAGCAAAAAGATCATTGCTAACGGTGTGCCTGAATCCGGCTTCAGCCTGGATATCGTGCCAAGCGACCAGGCCGATCAGCAAGGCGGTGTGGTTGTCGGACATTGCCAGAACGACAGCCAGAAGCTGGTCTATAAGCGTCTGAACGACAGCAACAGCCCGTCTTCCGCCGGCTAATCCGTTACAGGAGCAGGTCCCCTGCTCCTGTCTCATCTCATCTAAGCCTGTAAGCTTGTAAGCCTGTAAGCCTGTAAGCCTGTAAGCCTGTAAGCCTGTAAGCCTAAATTACCGCCTCTTCCGCCCGTGACAAATCCAGATATCGTGTCAAATCCCGTTGTTCTGCTCTGGGCAGGTACGGAATTTCGCCCAGTAAAGGGGCTCCGATCTGTTTTTTCAGTACGTCAATAATACTGGCATATTCTGCCAGCCCCGGATTGATACGGTTGGCTATCCACCCGTAAAGCGGTACACCATCACTGAGGATCGCTTCGGCGCTGAGCAGTGCATGATTAATACACCCCAGTTTGATCCCGACCACCAGGATCACCGGTAATTGCTGACTGACGACCCAGTCTGACAGCGGTCTTTCGTTATTCATCAGGCAGTGCCATCCGCCGGTACCTTCCACCACCACACAGTCAGACTGTGCACTGATGTTATTCAGTCCCGCGGTCAGAACCTCATAATCCACCCGGCACCCCGGGCTTGTGCTGATCTCATCGCCGGAAAGCGGAAACGGATTAATGACGTCATAGGGAAGCCCGACGCTGCTCGCCTTTTGTAATAGCAGTGCGTCGTTGTTACGCATCCCCTCCTCCGTCGGCCGGGCATTCTTCGCGACCGGCTTATATCCCACACAACTTTTTCCCTGTTGGGTGGCTGCCTGCAACAACGCCAGTGAGACGACTGTTTTACCTACAGCTGTGTCGGTGCCTGTAATAAACACTTTTTTCACGTAAGCTCCCTGGATGAACCATTACGGATATATCAGTTAATTGAATGTAAATCACATTTTAGGGGATCGCCGGGGGTGAGGAATTGCGTTAACGCAAGTTTAGGGTAACTTAACCTTGTAAAAGCTGAAGCAACAGTTCCCCGCTGTATAAAGCATCTTTAATCAACGCGGTTCCCGGGCGGGTGTCTGCCGGGCTAAAACTGGCAGGTCTGATGATAAGCAGGTCTCTGCGGCTGGCCACAGATTCATTTTTTATCGCGGAATACAGCGCGGGATAAAGAATTTCCGCTGCACTATTCAAGGCAGAATCTATCAATATATATTCAGGATTGAACAGATTGACCAGCATGGCCAGAGCACGACCCATCTGTTGGCCGCAATCACGGATGATCGCCTGTGACGGCAGATGGCCGGAAAGTGCTGCATGACATAACCCCGGAACATCAGCTTCCGGCAACGCAGTATGCCCGGAGGCCATCCATGCCTGCTGCCAGCGCTCTGTCAGCGGACCACTTCCCGCCAGCGTATTCAGACAGCCATAATGCCCGCACTCACAACGATGGCCTCCCGCCGCCATTACCGTATGACCAATCTCTGCCTGCGTGGTGCTGTCCTTGTGCAGGAGTCTGCCTGAGCTTATCACCGCGGCCTCAATCTGCCGGCCCGCCACCAGCTGGATAATATCCCCCGAGCCGCGGGCTGCACCGAAGTAATGCTCAGCCAGCAGGCTGGCTTTGACATTCTGCTGCACATAAATTGTAAGCCCAATCCGCTGATGCAGGATCTGCCCCAGTGGAATGTCTTTCGCATCATAATAAGGTATACGGTGTACGGTTCCGCTGGCGGCATGGATGATGCCCGGCAACAGGAGGGTGATCGCTGTCAGGCGTTCGGTCAGTGCGTGATTGCGGGAAAAAAAGTCCCCGATCACCTCAGAGAAATAGTCGGGAAGAGAGGTCGCGGGATCGTCGGGCAAAGACTGCCGGGCACTGACCACTTCCCGGCCACTGAGATCCCGCAGCGTCATCTGCAGGAACCGTCCTGTCATCCGCAGCACCAGAAACTGCCAGCTATCACAGTCCAGTACCAGACCGGTTGCCGGGCGCCCCCGCAGGCCCGCATCGGTCAGCGCACACTCCCGGACCAGCCGCGCCTCGAGCATATCCCGGATAATTTTGGTGATACTGGCCGGCGCCAGCAGAGAAAGGCGTGACAGCTCGATTCTGGACACCGGCCCGTAACAGTCAATCAGGCGATAGACTATCCCGGCGTTCACCTGCCGGATCAGGTCGATATGTCCTGGCTGATTTGCGTACACTCGCCGCCTCCCTGTATTTTCGTTACCCCCTGAATCAGAATGATTATGGGGGATTTACCGAGGGGCGGACGGCAACAAATAAGGAAATGTGATTGACTTCACACAAGATTATCTCAGGATAACGTAGCCAGTAACTCCAGCATATGACGTAACGGGGCCGTTACCTGCCGGTGCGCTGACCAGACCATCCATAATTCAGAACGGGCATCGGTTTCGGTCAGCTCCAGCCAGACAACTTCACTGAGCCGTGCCCGGCGGAATGACCTCGGTAAGATAGACACTCCGAGGCCGGTTGCCACCAGCCCGAGAATGGCCATGGCATCCCCGACCTCCAGCGTGATGTTCGGCGTCACCTCATAGCGTTGCAGCAGGCCGAGGATTTCACTGTACAGCGCCGTCCCCCCCTGATGATCAAAGAAGATAAACGACTCATCCCGTAACTGCTGCAGAGAAATTTTTCGTTCACCGGCCAGGGGATGGTCCTTATGGACCACCGCACACATGGTTTCGGTCTGGAGTAAGCGGTACTGGAGATCATCCGGCAGCGGCGTATTACGCATGATCGCCAGATCAATCCGCCCTTCCTGGAGCGGAGTCAGCAACTGCCGGCTGTTTCTGTCCTGCAGGTGCAAATGGACATCCGGATAGCGTCGGCGAAACTGGTAGACCACGTCAGGAATTTGTTTGATAAGCGGTGCTGAGGAGGTAAAGCCGATACGTAATTCACCGCTGTCGCCATAATGCAGACGGGAAGCCCGTTCGCTGGCCTGATCCACCTGCAGCAGGATAGCCCTGGCATCGGTCAGAAACTGCTGACCGGCGGTTGTCAGCTCTACCCGCCGGTTATTTCGGACGAACAGACAGGCATCCACCGCGTCTTCCAGCTGACGGATCTGCTGACTGAGCGGCGGCTGAGAGATATTCAGCCGCCGTGCCGCGCGTCCGAAATGCAGTTCTTCCGCCACCGCAATAAAGTAGCGCAGATGCCTTAACTCGATATTCATATGTAAATCATCTTATTTGAGATTATTAATATATTAGACAACTTATTTACGGTTTCCTAGAGTATCTGCACCCGAACAACAGAGGATCTTTCATGAACAGTACGTCCCGGGCGACGACGCTTCCGTTAACGGAAGAAGAGAGCCCTGCCCAACCGCGAAGTAAATCCCCCTATATTACTCGCGGCACCCGGGCTTTCCTGCAGGTCACCCTCGCCCTGTTTTCTGCCGGCCTTGCCACTTTTGCCCAACTCTATTGTGTTCAGCCGATACTTCCGGTGCTTTCCCATCAGTTTGATATCACTCCTGCGATGAGCAGCGTATCGCTCTCTGTCTCTACCGCCTGTATGGCGATCGGTCTGCTGATCACCGGGCCGATTTCGGATGCGGTAGGCAGGAAGAAAATGATGGTCGGCGCGCTGATCCTGGCGGGTTGCTTCACTATCGCCTCTTCGCTGATGACAAGCTGGACCGGAATGCTGATGATGCGTGCCCTGCTCGGATTATCACTGAGTGGTGTGGCAGCCGTAGCAATGACCTACCTGAGCGAAGAGATGCACCCCGGGGTACTGGCATTTTCCATGGGACTTTATATCAGCGGCAACTCGATAGGTGGAATGAGCGGCCGGTTACTGACCGGGGTGATCACCGACATCGCCAGCTGGCGGATAGCCATTCTGAGCATTGGTTGCTGTGCCCTGGCCTCCGCAGTAATGTTTGCCAAAATTCTGCCGGCTTCACGCCACTTCCGCCCGGTCGCCCTGAAGCCAAAAGCGCTGTTCATTAATTTCCGTCTGCATTTCCGTGATAAAGGCCTGCCGCTGCTGTTTATCATCGGCTTCCTGGTGATGGGGGCGTTTGTCACCCTGTTCAACTATATCGGGTACCGGTTGTTAAATGCCCCGTATTCTATGAGTCAGGCCACCGTCGGGTTGATCTCCATTGTTTATCTGGCCGGTTCCTGGAGTTCACCCAAGGCCGGAGCCCTGAGTGCACGCTTCGGCCGTGGCCCGGTGTTCCTCTTTTGCGCAGGCCTGATGCTGACAGGTGTATTGCTGACACTGTTCCCCACTGTGTGGCTGATCCTGCCGGGTCTGCTGATGTTCACCGGCGGCTTCTTTGCGGCACACTCTATTGCCAGCAGCTGGATAGGCATCCGTGCCCGTCGCGCCAAAGGCCAGGCCTCCTCGATGTATCTGTTCTGCTATTACGGTGGTTCGAGCATTGCCGGGACCTCCGGCGGGATCTTCTGGAAACTTTACGGCTGGCCGGGTGTGGCCGCATTTATCGCCGTGCTCTTATGTCTGGCGCTGTTTGTTGGCTATAAACTGATGCGTCGCCTGCAACCTGTGACCTGACGACACGACCTCAGCGCCCTGTCACGGGCGCTGAACCCTTCCTGTGCCTGCCCGCCGCTGTTTCCCGTCCTGTTTAATGACTACTTCCGCCACGTTTTATCTTATACTGTCTGCTCTTTTTCGGTCCGGCCTGACACCCATATCGCGGACCCGGGTATATTAAATCTGCGGAGAAGATGATGTCCGAAAACTATCAGGGGGGTTACCACCGCTGGCAAATCCGTTTGCACTGGTTAACATTGATATTGCTGGTAATTGTATACGCGACCATCGAGTTGCGGACCATGGCCACCCGCGGGTCTTTAGAGGGCAGGATCCTGACCGGCACCCATATGAGTTGCGGTGTGCTGATTTTAACCGCGATGATCGTACGCCTGGCCTTACGGTTCGTCTTTAAATCGCCGCAGATTACGCCCCGCTTACACTGGCTGAATAAACTGGTTTCCTGGCTGGGGCAATGCGCGCTCTATCTGCTGTTTATCGGTCTGCCGGTGATGGGAATAACCTCACGTTATTTGCATGGGATCCCCTGGCAATTATTTGGTATTCCGATGCCACAGTCGCCGCACCCCGATGTTGTACTGAGCCATCAGATTATCCGCTGGCATGAGATCCTGGCACTGTCCGGATACTGGCTGATTGGCTTACACGCGATGGCCGCTCTGGCTCACCATTTCCTGCGTGAAGATAATGCCCTGCAAAATATGCTCCCACGGCGGTGGCGGACAGTAAAATAATCGTTCATTTCTTCAACAGACAGGACAATTAATGGTTCCCTCTGCCCGGTAAAGTCGTCACAATTGTTCTATAGTGTGATTTAGATCACTCAACAGCTAAGGTAAAAAGCATTTTTTATGACAGCAGATCCGCAAACAATGCATGAAACCCCGGGCCACACCTCCAGGAAAGTTGCCTGGTTACGGGTGCTACTGATGGCTATTGCAGCCTTCATTTTCAATACCACAGAATTTGTCCCTGTCGGGCTGTTGTCCGATATTGCTGCCAGTTTCAATATGAAAACGGCGGATGTCGGCATCATGCTGACAATTTACGCATGGTGTGTCGCCCTGCTGTCGTTGCCTCTGATGCTGGTTACCCGCAATATTGAACGCAGGATCCTGCTGGTCGGTTTACTGGTCATTTTCATTGCCAGTCATATTCTGTCCGCCTTCGCCTGGAGCTTCAATACCCTGCTGATTTCCAGGATCGGTATCGCCATCACCCATGCGGTGTTCTGGTCGATCAATGCCTCTCTGGCTATCCGTATTGCACCACCGGGTAAAAAGACCCAGGCGCTGAGTATGATAGCGACCGGGACCGCTCTGGCGATGGTACTAGGGGTGCCGCTGGGACGGATTATCGGCCAGACCATGGGCTGGCGTACCACCTTCGGTCTGATCGGCGTCGCCTCGTTCGTACTGATGATTATGCTGGCACGGCTGCTGCCAAAAATGACCAGCGAACACACCGGCTCCCTGAAAAGTCTGCCGGAACTGTGCCGCCGTCCTGCCCTGATGAGTATGTATCTGCTGGTCACCCTGGTCGTGACGGCGCATTACACGGCCTATAGTTATATTGAGCCGTTTATGCAGCAGATCGCGCACCAGGATGAAAACTTTACCACCCTGCTGTTATTACTGTTCGGCGGCGCGGGGATCTTCGGTAGTGTGCTGTTCAGCGCCCTGGGGAAACGTCTGCCTTCTGCATTACTGGCCGGGGCCATCGCGGCGATTACCCTCTGTATGGGTCTGTTGTGGCTGACCGCCGCCCACCCGGGTGAGATCAGCCTGTTGTGTATTGTCTGGGGGATCGCGATGATGTCGATCAACCTGGCGATGCAGGTCCGGGTATTGTCCCTGGCCCCGGATGCGACAGATGTGGCGATGTCTTTGATGTCCGGTATTTATAATATCGGTATCGGTGCCGGCGCGTTGATCGGTAATCAGGTCAGTGGTCATATCGGAATGGCCGCGGTGGGTTATGTCGGTGCAGCTTTTGGTGCCGTGAGCCTGTTATGGTGTCTGTACAGCCTGCGTAAATACCCGCAACTCCGCTCTAACTTCTGAAAATCTCCCCGGCATTCCGGGGAGAGTCACTCGTTCAGCGGGCCGGAAGCTCAGTGATCTGACTTTCCGGCCCGTTTTTTTTCACCGACTCAATGCCTTTGTCCCGTGCGGCAGTCGAGCTGTAGAGCTCACTTTTCCCAATCACCTGATGATTGGCCGAACGCAGCGTAAAATAAGGTTCGCCATTTTTGGCCGTCAGATGCTGATAATACTGATCATCGGCACTGTGTTTCTGAACCGAAGCAATCCCGTTGTGACACGCACTCTTTGTCGTATATCCCTCGCTGCTGAGGATAATCTCACCATTGGCGGCTTTCAGACGGAAATAATATTGCTGATCTTTCCCCTGGAAGACCTCATACTTTCCACTCATGTTCGCTCCTTTATCGGGTTAACCGTTTTAAGTGTTTGCCCGATTGACCAAAAAATCAACAAAGAAAAAGCAGAAAGGTTAGAAAGGTTATCACCGCTCAGCGAAGCGCTGTGTCGGCTTAATCACCGTCTGCACCACCGTCTGCGCCCCTGCGGGTAATGGCGGCGTTATTCCCCGACACCCGGGCCGGTATCACTGCACCTGACTAAGCACTAAGCACTAAGCACTAAGCACTAAGCACTAAGCACTAAGCACAGTATCATCCGTGATCGTTATTACCACAGTGCGTTATCACAATAGTTAATAACATAACATAATTAACATAGATGGTGCTTTTATCGCCACCCCTCCCGCCAGGACAGCATTAGCCGGGGGCTTTTCCGGAGAACCGCTCTCTGTTGTCGTTCCGGCAGGCTTCTGTTTTTCTAAGAGAAACATACATCGCCCCGCTTCCGCCATCACGCGGTGCAGCCATACAACAGGCCTGGACCTCCGCTAATTCAGGCAACCACATCATCAGATAACTGCGTAATACATTTGCCGGTCCTCTCATCTCACGGGATTTGCCATGGATAATAAGAATATTACGGCCACCGCGCCGTCTGACCTCGGCGATAAACCGCAATAATTGCAGACGGGCATCTTCCGGCCGCACCCGTAACAGCGAAAGTGATCCTTCCGGCCGGTAATGCCCCCGCCGTAATTTATCCATCACACCCGGCTGGGATCCGCGACAACGATATTCCGGCTCTGCGGTTAATGGTAACAGTGTCAGGGGGGACAGCGGCAGACTCTCTGCCGTACTGCCTTCAGCCCCGTGCGACGGCGCCTGGCTTACCGGACGCGACAAATACCGTTTGTCATTGTTTTTAAGCGGATTAACGTCCGACATTGCGTTTATAAACGCTTCATGATCATCGTGAAGAGTCATTATTCCCCCTCGCCAGCCCGGAACCGGTTACCGCGGACCCCCGACGCCGCTATTGCCGGGCCGGGCTTTTATCGCAGATAACCCTGAGTAAATTCTGAATCTGTGATCACTTTAAGGTAATCTATACCCCTGCTTAACCTGTGGAGATAATTTAGTTTATACTGCCACCGGTGAATAACCTGATGAATTCACGAAATATTTTAAAAATATTTTTTAAAATTTAAAATAATTTAGTAACAGACGCCTATAAACCTGTTTTTCTTCGCGAAAAATGTTAAAATCTTTGTCAGTTAATCACTACCGGAACTGAATTATGATTCCAGAAAAAAGGATTATTCGTCGGGTTCAATCTGGCGGTTGCGCAATCCATTGTCAGGATTGCAGTATCAATCAGTTATGCATCCCTTTTACCCTGAATGAACATGAGCTTGACCAGCTGGATAACATCATTGAGCGTAAAAAACCCATTCAGAAAGGCCAGTCACTTTTCAAAGCGGGTGACGAATTAAAATCACTTTATGCCATTCGTTCCGGCACGCTGAAAAGTTATACCATTACCGAACAGGGTGATGAACAGATCACCGGTTTTCATCTGGCCGGCGATTTAGTCGGTTTCGATGCCATTATTACCAGCCATCATCCCAGCTTCGCTCAGGCCCTGGAAACCTCAATGGTCTGCGAAATCCCGTTCGAAACCCTTGATGACCTGTCAGGCAAAATGCCGGCCCTGCGCCAGC
This sequence comes from Tatumella terrea, assembly GCF_039523755.1. Taxonomy (NCBI): domain Bacteria; kingdom Pseudomonadati; phylum Pseudomonadota; class Gammaproteobacteria; order Enterobacterales; family Erwiniaceae; genus Tatumella; species Tatumella terrea. The sequence continues at coordinate 16,480 of NZ_BAAAFX010000026.1, forward strand.
AGATGATGCGCCTGATGAGCGGGGAAATCAAAAGCGATCAGGACATGATCCTGCTGCTGTCGAAAAAAAGTGCCGAAGAACGTCTGGCCGCTTTTATCTGGAATCTTTCCCGCCGGTTTGCCCAGCGCGGTTTCTCTCAGCGTGAGTTTCGTTTAACGATGACTCGTGGAGATATCGGTAATTACCTCGGGCTGACCGTTGAGACCATCAGCCGTTTGCTGGGACGTTTCCAGAAGAGCGGTATGCTCGCCGTGAAAGGAAAATATATCACGATTGAGAACCATGCCATGCTGACCGAGCTGGCGGGTCAGACTGCCCCCTGCAGCTAACCGCTGCAGGCGCGTTCCTTCCGGATGACAGGCGTGGCCCGGAATGGCCATGCCCTGTAATAACTTTTCTTCTCCCTGCGAATAACTTAGGCTATCTTTAGTCAATCAGAGGTTTTCCGTGGAGATGTCAGAGATGTCCATCTATCAGAATGTGCTGGTCGCTATTGACCCGGAGCAGGACGATCAACCGGCGTTACGGCGTGCGGTCTATCTTAATCAGCGTATCGGCGGAACAATTAAAGCCTTTCTGCCTATCTATGACTTTTCCTATGAAATGACCACCCTGCTCTCGCCGGATGAGCGCACCAGTATGCGGCAGGGAGTCATTAATCAGCGGAGTGAATGGATCCGGCAGCAGGCGAAAGCTTATCTCGATGCCGGGGTCAACATCGAAATCAAAGTGGTCTGGCACAACCGCCCTCATGAAGCCATCATCGATGAAGTGGTGGAATACCGGCATGATCTGGTTCTGAAGATGGCGCATCAGCATGATCGGCTGGAATCGGTGATCTTCACCCCCACAGACTGGCATTTACTGCGCAAGTGCCCAAGCCCGGTCTGGATGGTCAAAGATCAGCCGTGGCCGGAGGGCGGTAAAGCTCTGGTGGCGGTGAACCTTTCCAGCGATGAACCCCACCACGATGCTCTGAACCAGAAACTGGTCCGGGAAAGTCAGCGACTGGCGGAGATGGTCAACCACACCGAAGTACATCTGGTCGGGGCTTATCCGCTGACACCGGTCAATATTGCGATTGAACTGCCTGACTTTGATCCTGAAACCTACAATGAAGCCATCCGGGGTCAGCACCTGATTGCGATGAAGGCCCTGCGTCAGCTGTTTTCTGTAAGTGATGAATTCACCCATGTGGAAAAAGGCGATCCTGAAGAAGTGATTACGGCGACCGCGACGCAACTGGATGCCGGGGTCGTGGTTCTCGGTTCCCTTGGCCGTACCGGACTCTCCGCGGCCTTCCTGGGAAATACCGCCGAACAGGTGATCGATCATCTGCGCTGTGACCTGCTGGTCATTAAACCTGATGACTTCGTCGCCCCTGAAACGAAAAACGACCCTCAGCCAGAAAATCAATAATTCCCCTCCCGGCTTCCCTGCGCCCGCAGGGAAGCCGTTCATCAGATGATCATCCTGCCGTAGTATTCTGTTCAGCCATCATTGTCAGCTGTGCTGGCCCTGGGGCAGGGACATTTTCATCTCTGCCCGGCGTAATGATTAAATTGACTGAGACAGCACATTTATTACATGCAATAATCGTCGGCAAACAGGCTATTTATTAATATCCGGCATCGTTTCGACTCATTCAGGCGTAAGGGAAAGGATTATTTGTTTATGAATCTAAAGAAAACTTTTTTAGTTGCGGCGCTTTTCTCCGTAACCACGGTAAATGCTTTCGCAGCTCAGGTACTGACCCCGGAAAAAGCCGCTCAGCTGGAACCTTTCACCCGCATCACTATCACCGGTCACTTTAATTCACTGGGAGATGCCAGTGATGCGGTTTCCCGACGGGCGGATGAATTAGGTGCGGCGGCATTCTATGTGGAAGGTGTGAATGATGCCACCGGCAACAGTGGTAACTGGCGTGTGACTGCCGCGCTGTATCACAGCAATGCGGCTCCGGCCCCTAAAAAAACCGGTTTCCGTACCATTAACGGTGTTCAGCAGTTACCTAAAATGGAGGCTTACCGGCTGGTGCCTTTTGATACCGTGACGGTCAGCGGCTATTTCCCGAGTCAGCCGGATGTGGTCGATGCCATTACCCGTGCCGCTAAAGCGAAGGGCGCAGCCTCGTTTTTTATCGTACGCCAGATAGATGCCAACAATGGCGGCAACCAGTATATCACCGCCTATATCTATAAAGCCGATGCCAAAACCCGCCAGGTTCAGAGCCCGGATGCCATTCCTGCAAATTCTGAAGCCGGTAAAGCCGCATTAGCGGCAGGTGGCAGTGCTGCGAAGAATGTCGAAATCCCGGGGGTTGCCTCTTCCGATACCCCGGACAGAAGTATCGGCCGCTTCTTTGAGACCCAGTCCTCGACCGGTAAACGTTACACTGTCACGCTCCCGGATGGCCGTACCGTCCAGGATCTCAGCGCGCTGACGGCGGCACAGATGACACCGTTTGATACGGTGACCATCACCGGACACTTCGGAACACCGACAGAAGTCTCGGATGCCATCGGGCGTCGCGCCGCAGAGACAGGCGCTAAGTTCTACCACATCACCCGTCAGTGGCAGAACCAGAGCGGTGGTAACCTGACCGTGACGGCAGAACTGTTTAAATAATGCCTTATCCGCCTCCGCGGGGAATATTATTTACCCGCGGAGGCCGCTGTTCCCCCGCTTTGATCCTTTTTCGCATTGCGTTCCCTTGCCCCACTCCGTAGAATCACCGCCCGGCCGTATCCGGTGATAAATTTCATCTGAATTTCATTCGCCAGCAGCTTCTTCTGCTTATCGCGTGAAACGGCGTAACAGGTACTATTTTAATCAGGAATGTCATGTCAGAGAAAAAATTAGGGTTTGGCGCATTAACAGCCCTGGTACTGAGTTCGATGCTGGGGGCCGGTGTCTTCAGCCTGCCACAAAATATGGCCGCCGTCGCCGGCCCCGCCGCGTTACTCTGCGGGTGGCTGATCACCGGAGCCGGTATCATCTTTCTTGCACTGGCGATGCTGTTACTCAGCCGGATGCGCCCCGACCTGGATGGCGGCATCTATACCTATGCGCGGGCTGGTTTTGGCGAGGTCGTCGGTTTCTGTTCGGCATGGGGCTACTGGCTGTGTGCCGTCATCGCCAATGTGTCTTACCTGGTGATCGTCTTTTCGGCCCTCAGTTTCTTTACCGACAGTCCGGGACACATTATCTTCGGTGAGGGAAATACCTGGCCTGCCATTACGGGTGCCTCATTATTGCTGTGGCTGGTCCATTTCCTGGTGCTGCGGGGCGTTCAGACCGCCGCCAGTATCAACCTGCTGGCTACCCTCGGGAAACTGATCCCGCTGTTTCTGTTTGTCGTACTGGCGATATTTGCGTTCCGCTTTAACAACTTTGTCCATGATTTCCGCGGACTGAGCCTGGGCGTCCCCCTCTGGTCGCAAATCAAACAGACGATGCTGATCACCCTGTGGGTATTTATCGGGGTGGAAGGTGCGGTGGTGATCTCAGCCCGCGCCAGTCACCGGCGTGATGTCGGCCGGGCAACGCTGTGGGCTGTGCTGGCGGCTCTGCTGGTGTATCTGCTGGTAACATTATTATCGCTGGGAATTGTGCCGCGTACGCAGCTGGCTGAGATGCATAACCCGTCGATGGCCGGGCTGCTGTCCGCGATGATCGGCCACTGGGGCACGGTCATTATTGTGACCGGACTGGTACTCTCTGTGTCGGGGGCCTATCTGAGCTGGACCATTATGGCCGCAGAGATCCCTTTCCTGGCAGCACGCACAGATTCCTTCCCGCGTATTATCTCCCGTCAGAACCGGCATGATGCCCCGTCCGCCTCTCTCTGGCTGACTAACGGCAGCGTTCAGGTCTGTCTGCTGATTATCGGGCTGACCCATGCGGATTATAATAACCTGCTGAATATTGCCTCTGAGATGGTGCTGGTTCCGTATCTGCTGGTGGGGCTGTTTCTGATTAAGACCGCCGGGCGCAGAATGTCCGCGGCACTACTGACCGGCATCGGCGCGTCGGTCTATGGATTCTGGCTGCTGTATGCTTCCGGGCCGGTCAACCTGGTGATGTCGCTGATGCTGTACGCGCCGGGACTGTTTCTGTTTATCTATGCCCGTTATACCGCCCCGCAGAGCATTGCGCTGACGCGCAGGGATAAGTTGCTGATCACCCTGCTGCTGCTTGCTGCCCTGGGCACCGGCATCCTGCAACTGCGGGCCTGAAAGGCCGGCAACCGTTAAGGCTCAGGTAAGCACGATACTCAGACAATCTCCGGCTTGTCTGAGTATCAGCGGTTTGCGATACTCTTCATAAATCCCGGCTAATTGCCCTTCAGAGAGCGGGTAAGGCAGCTGAATATCAAAACTCACAATTTTCTGTTGTTCCGCGAGCGCAATCAGCCGTGCGATATTGATTTCATCACTGACCTGAGTTGAAATAATCTGCAGGGCCATCTCTTTAAAGAGCTCGGCATCCGTAACCTGAGGATCGTTACGCAATGTTTTGCGTGTCACTATTCCGAAAACCGGTAACACGCCATAGATTGCATCAACAAAGCTCCACTGTTTTTTACAGGATGAAGAGAGATAATCGCTGTAATTAAAACAGATGCATTGATTATGTATGCCCGAGGCTAATTTATCATCAGACACTCAACCCCCTTGTAGAAGCGTTCCTTCGGTGACTCACATATCCGAAAATAATAATGGCATATTATGTAGGGAATGCACCAGCAACAGATACCTTTTTCGTGCTAACGTATCAGATATTATTGAGGCAGGTTATTTACGTGTTAAATATAAATAATTATTGTTAATTATGAATAAAATAGTTTACGTAGAAGATGAACCGGAAGTAGGCGAATTGATCGCCGCTTACCTGGGAAAACATGATTTTGACGTGGTTGTCGAGACCCGCGGCGACCGCGCCGAACAAACTATTATTTCAGAACAACCAGACCTGGTGATGCTGGACATTATGCTGCCCGGAAAAGACGGTATGACCTTATGCCGGGATCTCCGTACCAGCTGGAACGGACCGATTGTGCTGCTGACATCGCTGGACAGCGATATGAACCATATTCTTGCGCTGGAAATGGGTGCCAATGACTATATCCTGAAGACCACTCCGCCTGCCGTGCTGCTGGCCAGGTTGCGTCTGCATTTACGGCAGTCCCAGCAGAATCATTCCGTGGAGGAACATTCCAGCGGAACTGCCCCCGCCAGGCTTATCCGTTTCGGGACACTAACCATCGATATGCTGAACCGTGAAGTGACGCTGGCGGATGAACAAATTCCCCTGTCCACGGCCGATTTTGATCTGCTCTGGGAACTTGCCAGCCATGCCGGTAAAATCCTTAACCGTGATGCACTGCTGAAAACCTTACGCGGTGTCAGTTATGACGGAATGGACCGCAGTATCGATGTCGCTATCTCGCGGTTACGTAAAAAACTGCATGATAACGCGACCGAGCCTTTCCGCATCAAGACCATCCGTAATAAAGGATACCTGTTCGCTCCTCAGGCCTGGGATACCCACTCAGAATGAAGAAATTGTTTATCCAGTTTTATCTTCTGTTGTTTGCCTGCTTTCTTGTCATGACATTGCTGGTCGGGCTGGTCTATAAAATGACCGCAGAGCGGGCCGGTCGCCAGTCGATGAATGACCTGATGGCCAGCTCTCTTTATTTAATGCGTACTGAGCTGCGGGAAATCCCGCCCCATGACTGGAATAAGACCATTGATAATCTGGATCTTAACCTGTCGTTTAAGCTGCATATTGAGCCGATGAGCCGCTACACCCTGACGCCGGAGAATATGCGCAGGCTTCGTGCCGGAGAGATTGTGGCGCTGGATGACCAGTACACCTTCCTGCAGCATATTCCGCGCAGCCATTATGTGCTGTCTGTCGGCCCGATCCCTTATCTTTTCTATCTGCACCAGATGCGGTTGCTGGATATTGCGTTGCTGGCGTTTATCGGCATGTCGCTGGCACTGCCGGTGTTTATCTGGATGCGGCCACACTGGAAAGAGATGCAGAAACTGGAACGTGCAGCACAGCGTTTTGGTCAGGGGGATCTCGACTCACGTACTCACTTCGATAACACCTCCAGTCTTTACCGGTTAGGGATTGCCTTTAACCAGATGGCTGAGAATATCAAGCTGCTGGTCGCCAGCAAAAAACAGCTGATTGACGGTATCGCTCATGAATTAAGAACCCCGCTGGTACGCCTGCGCTACCGGCTGGAGATGAGTGATAACCTGACAGAAAACGAAGCAGCCGCACTGAACCGGGATATCAGCCAGCTGGAAGGATTAATAGAAGAACTGCTGACCTACGCCCGGCTGGATCGCCCTAAAGTCGATCTGAAGATACAACATATCGACCTGGCCCATTGGCTGACCGGGCGCATCGATGATGTCCGCTCTCTGCACCCGGAACACAGCATCGAGCTCGATATACCGCAACAGGAGAATCAGGGATACGCCGATTTACGCCTGATGGAGCGGGTGCTGGATAATCTGGTTAACAACGGGCTACGGTATTCGGTGCGCAGGCTGCGTATCAGCCTGTGGTTTGATGGCTCGATGGGGATGATGCAGGTCGAAGATGATGGTCCGGGTATTCCGCCGGAAGAACGTGAACATGTATTTGAACCTTTTGTCCGGCTGGATCCGAGCAGAGACAGGGCCACCGGCGGATGCGGACTGGGCCTGGCCATTGTTTATTCGATTGCCCAGGCATTCCGCGGAACGGTAACCATCGACAGCAGCCCGCTGGGTGGCGCGTCGGTACGCTTCTGCTGGCCGGTCACACAAGCCCCCCGGACGTTCCCCCCGGCACTTTTAAAAGGAAGCTCAAATGAATAACGCCTATACCCGATTGTGTCAGCGCTTTCGCCGCCTCTCCCGTTTCAGTCACCTGTCGGCGATCGCTGGCTGGGATATGCAGACCATGATGCCTGCGGGCGGAAGTGAAGCCCGTGGCGAAGCCCTGGCGGAACTGAGCTTATTACAGCATCAGATACTGACCGGTAAAGAAACCGCCGAACTGTTACAGGCTGCCGCCGATCTTTCCCTGACACCGGATGAGCGTGCCAACCTGCGGGAGATGACCCGTCAGTGGCAACAGGCCGCACTGCTGCCGGCAGAACTGGTGGAAGCTAAATCGATCGCCGGAATGCGTTGTGAGCATGCCTGGCGAACCCAGCGTCAGGCCAATGACTGGCAGGGATTTTCACAAAACCTGCGTGAGGTCGTGCGTCTGTCGCGTCAGGAAGCCGATATCCGTGCAACAGCCAATGGCACATCGCGTTATGATGCCCTGCTGGATCTTTACGAGCCCGGGATGGATTGCCAGCAGCTGGACTCTGTCTTTGATTACCTGAAACAGTGGCTACCGGAATTATTAGCCCGCGTGGTGGAAAAACAGTCCGCCAATCCACCACTGCCTCCGAGCGGCCCCTTCCCGGTTCCTCTGCAGAAGCAGCTCGGCCTGCAGGTGATGCAGACGCTGGGCTTCGACTTTAACCATGGCAGGCTGGATATCAGTGCCCATCCTTTCTGCGGCGGCGTACCTGAAGATGTCAGGATCACCACGCGTTATGATGAGCAACACATGCTGAGTGCTCTGATGGGGGTGATCCATGAAACCGGACATGCGCGTTATGAGCAGAATCTGCCGGCACAGTGGGCCGGACAACCTGCCGGCCTTGCCCGCTCCACCGCTATCCATGAGTCACAGAGTCTGTTTATGGAAATGCAGCTGGGCCGCAGCCGCGAATTCCTGCAGTTTATTCAGCCTCAGGCGGCGGCCATCTTCGGGCCTCAACCAGCGCTGGAAAAAGACAACTTTGTGGCATTGGCACAACAGGTAAAACCTGGCTTTATCCGTGTTGATGCCGATGAGGTGAGTTACCCTGCACACGTTATGCTGCGATACGATATCGAAAAAGCGCTGATTGAAGGTGAGATCGAGGTGGAAGATATCCCGGCCCTGTGGGATGAAAAGATGCACCACTACCTGGGGCTCGATACCCGCGGTAATTACCGTCAAGGGTGTATGCAGGATATTCACTGGACGGACGGTGCCTTCGGGTATTTCCCGACCTATACTCTGGGCGCCCTGTATGCAGCTCAGTTATTTGCGGCGGCGCAACAACAACTGCCGGGCATGTCCGGGGATATCGCCCACGGAAATCTGCAAACTATTTCCGGCTGGCTGAACGACAATATCTGGCAGCACGGAAGTGTACTGACAACAGACGAACTGCTGATAAAAGCGACCGGTGAGCCCCTGAATCCGGCCTTTTTCCGTCAGCACCTCGAACAACGCTACTACCGCTAACCCCCTGTCCGGCGGTTGTTTTTTCCGGCCGCCGGCGTTTTCTTCCGCGTGCTTAGCGCGACTGTACAATCGGTTACACAACGATACCATTCACCAACGGACGGCCCCGATTTATTCTCATATAGTGATTTCACCGGCCCCGCAGTGGGCTAATAAATGAAAATGAATTCGAGGAATTTGCAATGAAAAAATTATTTGCACTGGTAGTTGCCGCTGCTATGGGTCTGTCTTCAGTAGCTTTCGCTGCAGACACCACGACTGCTCCTGCACCTGCAGCTGCAACCACTGCTGCTCCGGCAAAAACTGAAGCTCCTGCTAAGCATGTTGCTCACAAACATAAACATCGTAAGCACCACAAAAAATCTGCTGCTAAAAAAGCTGCAGAGCAGAAAGCTCAGGCTGCTAAAAAGCACCACCACAAAAAAGTAGCTAAGAAAGCTGCTGCACAGAAAGCTCAGGCTGCTAAAAAACATCACCACAAAAAAGTAGCTAAAAAAGCTGTTGCTCAGAAAGCACAGGCTGCTAAAAAGCATCATCACAAAAAAGTAGCTAAGAAAGCTGCTCACTAATTGACAATCAGTACCTGACACGTCAGGACTCTCCTGAACACGCGTCAAAGTGATTAAAACACCCGGTTATCCGGGTGTTTTTTACCGGAGTAACCCGCATGGTACGTCGTTATCGCTTCGAAATCATTCTGATCAGCGTAATCATTTGCGGCATTATCGCTGCCAGCTTTTTTATCTAGTATCTTCCGGTAAATACTCAATATCTCTCCCTTTTTTCTGCTGTACCGACTATATTACTCATTCTGTACCCCAACGTTTACTCTACAGACTCCTGCCATTGAGAGAATTATGCGCCTGCTGACTGTAATAATTTTAAGTACTTTTTGTTTCAGTGTGCAGGTTCACGCTGACGATGATGATGACACCCCCACTGCCAGCGAAATAAAAACCTTATTTTTTGGTAAAGATCACCGTAAAGAGATCACCGATGTCACTGCTGCCCCGTGGGATGCCATTGGCCAGGTAGAAACCGACAGCGGTAATTTATGTACGGCCACCCTGATTTCACCGCACATCGCCCTGACCGCCGGCCACTGCCTGCTGACACCGCCAGGTAAGTTCGACCCGCCGGTCGCTATCCGTTTTATGGCGTTTTCCGGCGGCTGGCGCTATGAAATTCATGATATCGATGCTCGTGTGGAACCCTCGCTGGCCGGAAAACTGAAGGCGGATGGTGATGGCTGGATTGTGCCACCCTCTGCCGCGCCTTACGATTACGGCATTATCATTATCCGTAATCCGCCGTCGGTCATTACCCCGATCCCGCTGTTTTCCGGAAGCCGTTCAGACCTGATTGCCGCATTAAAGACCACCGGTAATCAGGTAACGCAGGCAGGATACCCGGCAGATCATCTGGACAATCTCTATGCGCATCAGGATTGTCAGGTCACCGGCTGGTCGCAGAAAGCCGTACTGTCCCATCGTTGCGATACACTGCCGGGCGACAGTGGATCCCCGCTACTGCTGAAGACCGATAATGGCTGGCAGATTATCGCGGTACAGAGCTCAGCTCCGGCGGCCAGAGATCGTTATCGCGCCGACAACCGGGCTATCGCCGTCACTTCATTCTATGACAAGATTCAGGCATTGAGTCAGTAAAAGGGTTTGAGGGTCAATGATGTAAAAAACCACGTTTGTGAACTCACTGGTTGATATACAGAAACCTGTACGGTTGGCCCTCGCCCCCTCTGACCGGGGTTCGCTCTTCTCTCGTTCAGTCGTGGGAACAGGGGTTAAGAACTCAGGCGGGTGCAGCGTTAAAACTGTTGCGCGTCATCGACGCGTGAACCTGAGTTTTAAACGGGGTTTGAGGTCCAATCGTGTAAAAAACCACGTTAAGAAAATTTCAGAGTGAGTCGCTCTTAAACCCGGCAAACGAACCACCGTTGGTAGCGGTGTTTTTTTGTTTACAGGGCAAAAGATTACGCGCACAAAAAAAGATCTCAGTAAGATCCTTTCTATCCCGGAGATATATCAATTTAATCAGCATGCTCACGTCGATAAATTTCAACACTCACCAAATCTAATTCAGACAATCGGTAAAACGACACAACATCTTTACTCCGTGGAGATCGCCAACATTCAGCTTCTGTTTGACATTGTTTTTGCTGTTTATATCCTTCGGCTATCAGGTATTCACGAATTTTACTGGTATCGGTCGTGCCATTGAACTGAATGCCATAGACAAAAGCTTGTGGTCCACTGATATTGCTATAACTGAACTCGTAATTGTCAGAGATACGAGGCATTCTTTTCAATAAATCAGGCGTGTAATACTCGTACTCCCGGGTATCCATCCGGGTATAATGGGCGCTACTGGCAAACCCCATCTGTATATGCGGCCATACGACAGCCAGTGCAAAAATACTAATGGCAGCAACACTGTACTGGCAAACCCCATCTGTATATGCGGCCATACGACGGCCAGTGCAAAAACACTAATGACAGCAACACTGAGCAGAATAATTATATTTCGTCTCATAACCTCATCCTGTTGTTACCAGAGCCTGAGACCAAAAAAGTCTTATCGTGCTGAGGCAGAATGACGTTTCCAGACAGAAAATCGTTATAGGGAACGACCGTTCGCATAAAAGGCGGCAGCATCCCTTTACGAGGGCGGGAATACGGGAATTTTTCAGGATCGGGGAACAGTAGCGGCTGAAATGTTTCATTCTTCCAGCTACCGATTTTGCCGTAGTAGTCCCGGCTTTTTAGGGCTTCATCCTTGCTAACAGGCAGGAGCTGAGGAAAAGGATTCTGAATCGATACTACCCGATAAAAGCCCGGCAAATCGGAGACCAAATCCTCACCGCTGAAACCGCTGTCCGTCACTAAATTATGGGGAAACGATCCCTGAAACGCTTCAAATTTGCGGGCCATCGTCATCATCATCGCCAGGGCAATGCTCTTCTGTTCCCAGTGAGGTCTGCCGTGCCGTATCCGCCAGGTCATCACTTTTCCTGACCGAAGTTGCCCCTTAGACCAGTCATTCCCTGTGCATACCTGACATCATAAAATTCCTTCCCTGATGATTCACCTTGAGCTATTAATCTCAAAAGCTCCCGGATATCCGGGCCCTGAGCATGCCCCAAATCCACCCATCCCAAAACTTCCGTATAAACAATACCTCTGTTTCCATAAGGTGCCTGAGCACCATCAATAATTTCTGATCGCTTACTCATCCTGAGTATCCCGTCCCGTATTAATGACGGTGACCTGATTTACCATAACACCTATTTATCTCTCAGCAGCAAGTATACACAAAACCCCCGGGCAAAGTTGGATCATTAAAACCATTATGTAGGTGGTTTTTAACATATAAAACAGGATGTTATATAATTATCGTGGTTTTTTTACACGATTAGCCCTCAAATCCCGTAAATACCGCAGGGCAGCGGTAAAGGTTACCGCTGCCCTCTGGCCTTCAGAGTTCTTTCTGTTCCATCGCCTGCTGTATGCGTTTTTCCGAAACCGGATACGGGGTACCCAGCTGCTGGGCAAACAGACTGACTCTGAGTTCTTCCAGCATCCAGCGTATCGCCATCACATCTTCATCGTCACGGTGTTTCGGCGGCAGCTTAGCGCGCCATTGCTCCCAGCTCTGTCCGATGTTCTGAACCTTCAGCATCCGCGCCCGGTCACTGTGCGGGTCGACCGGCAACTTGTCCAGCCGCCGCTCGATGGCCTGCAGATAGCGCAGCGTATCCGCCAGCCGCTGCCAGCCATTGCCGGTTACGAAGCCACGGTAGATCAGACCACTCATCTGCGCTTTGATATCAGACAGTGCCAGCGCCTGGCTCATATCCACCTTGCCTTTCAGCCGTTTATTGATCCGGAACACCGCGGTCAGTATCTGTTCAACCTGAATCGCGATGGCTACCACGGTCTCATTCAGTCCGGCACGGATAATCTCTTTCAGACGGAAAAAGTCCTGCTCAGTCCAGGCCGGGCCACCATGTTCAGCCATCAGCTTATCGATACCGCAGGAGATGCAGTCATCGATCAGTTCCGGCACTTTCCCATAGGGATTAAAATAGAGTCCCAGCTTCGATTTATTCGGTAACTTCTCATGCAGGTATTTGACCGGTGACGGAATATTCAGCCACAACAGACGACGCTGACCCCGCCACATGCTTTTCTGCTGTTCAGCCTGGCTGTCAAACAGCCGTATCGCCACACTGTCTTTTTCATCCACCAGCGCCGGCCAGGCCTGTAACTGATAAGTTCCCCGCTTTTGCTGATAGCTTTGCGGCAGGTCGCCGAAGCTCCACACATGCAGTCCCTGCTGTTCCACCCCGTCATCAGCCACGTCCGAGAGCGTTTCCTGCACTTTCTCCTTCAGCGAGGCCTTCAGGGCGGTCAGATCTTTTCCTTCCGCCAGTTTCTTATTGTGTTCATCCACAATACGGAACGTGATTTTCAGATGATCGGGCACCGCATCCCATTGCCAGTCTTCGCGGCTGACCGTGACCCCGGTCATTCGTCTGAACTCGCGTTCCAGTGCATCTGTCAGCGGTTGTCCGCTGTCGGTGACCCGCTGCAGGAACGCATCCGCATAATTCGGCGCAGGGACAAAGTTACGGCGTAACGGCTTGGCCAGCGATTTGATTAATGCGATCACCAGCTCACGACGAATGCCCGGGATCTGCCACTCAAAGCCGCGGTCACTGACCTGATTCAGTAACGGTAAAGGAACATACACCGTGACCCCGTCGGCATCTGCCCCGGGTTCAAACTGGTAACTGAGACGCAGTTTCAGGTTATCCTGATGCCAGAAATTCGGGTAATCCAGCTGACTGACCTGGCCTGCTCCTTCCCTGATCAGCATCTGCTTATCAAAGCTGAGCAGCTCCGGCTGCTCGCGGCCGGCCTGCTTCCACCACTGATCAAAATGGCGTGCCGAAACAACATCATGACCGATACGCTGATCATAGAAGGCGAACAGGGTCTCATCATCGACCAGAATGTCCCGGCGACGTGATTTATGCTCCAGATCTTCCACTTCATTCAGCAGCTTGCGGTTATTACGTAAAAACGCATGCCGGCTCTGCCAGTCGCCTTCCACCAGCGCATGCCGGATAAAGAGTTCACGAGAGACCTGCGGGTCTATCTTACCGTAATTGACTTTACGTCCGGCAATTACCGGCAGTCCGTAGAGCGTGACTTTTTCCGTTGCCATCACCGCCCCCTGAGACTTCTCCCAGTGCGGTTCACTGTAATGATATTTCAGCAGATGTTTTGCCAGCGGTTCGATCCATTCCGGATCAATTTTCGCCGCAACCCGCCCCCAGAGCCGGCTGGTTTCCACCAGTTCGGCGACGATCACCCACTTCGGCGGCTTTTTAAATAAACCGGAGCCCGGGAACAGGGAGAACCGCGCATTGCGGGCGCCGGTGAATTCCTGTTTTTCCACATCTTTCTGGCCGATATGGGAAAGTAACCCGCACAACAGTGCACTGTGAACTTCCCGGTACGGCGCCGGTTCACTGTTAACCGGCAGGCGCAACTCTTTCACTACCTGCCGTAACTGGGTATAGATATCCTGCCATTCACGTACCCGCAGATAATTCAGATAGTCGGTTTTACACTGACGGCGGAACTGATTGCCGGAGAGCTGTTGCTGCTGTTCCTGTAGATAATTCCACAGGTTAACCCAGACCAGGAAGTCGGATTCTTTATCCGCAAAGCGCCGGTGTTTTTCATCCGATGCCTGCTGCCTGTCAGACGGACGTTCCCGCGGGTCCTGGATGGATAAGGCGGCAGTGATAATCATCACTTCACGAACACAGCCAAACTGTTGTGCGGCAAGCACCATGCGGGCAAGCCGTGGATCGACCGGCAACCGGGCCAGGTCCCGGCCCAGATCCGTCAGTTTCACCTTTCCGCCCTCAGCCGGCAGGATCCCGCCCAGCTCTTCCAGTAAACGAACGCCGTCCTGGATATGACGCTTATCCGGGGCTTCCACAAAAGGAAACGCCGAAATATCCCCCAGGCCGAGCGCGGTCATCTGCAGAATGACCGATGCCAGATTGGTACGCAGGATTTCCGGGTCCGTAAACTCCGGACGATTCAGAAAATCGTCTTCGGAATAGAGCCGGATACAGATCCCCTCCGAGACCCTGCCACAACGGCCTTTTCGCTGATTGGCAGAGGCCTGAGATATCGGTTCAATCGGCAGGCGCTGTACTTTCGTGCGGTAGCTGTAGCGGCTGATCCTGGCCGTGCCGGGGTCGATCACGTATTTAATGCCGGGCACCGTGAGTGAAGTTTCTGCAACGTTAGTCGCCAGCACAATACGGCGCCCGCTGTGCGACTGGAACACACGGTTCTGTTCGGTATTGGACAAGCGGGCATACAGCGGCAGCACTTCCGTATGACGTAATTCTCTGCGATTAAGGGCATCGGCTGTATCGCGGATTTCCCGTTCACCGCTCATAAAAATCAGGATATCCCCGGCAGGTTCGCGCATCAGTTCGTCGACCGCGTCAAACACAGCCTGTAACTGATCGCGATCACCGTCACTGCTATCTTCACTGACCGGCCGGTAACGGACTTCTACCGGATAGGTACGCCCGGAAACTTCAATTACCGGTGCATGATGAAAGTGACGTGAGAAGCGCTGCGGATCGATGGTCGCCGAGGTGATGATCACTTTCAGGTCCGGCCTGCGGGGCAGTAACTCACGGAGATAGCCGAGCAGGAAGTCAATATTCAGGCTGCGTTCATGGGCTTCGTCGATGATCAGGGTGTCATATTGCATCAGCAGACGGTCCTGCTGGATCTCTGCCAGCAGTATCCCGTCGGTCATCAGTTTGATCCGGCTGTTGTCACTGACCTGGTCATTAAACCTGACTTTATAACCGACCACATCGCCCAGCGGACTTTTCATCTCTTCAGCAATACGGGCAGCGACCGTTCGCGCCGCCAGACGGCGTGGCTGGGTATGACCAATCAGGCCACGGTTACCCCGGCCGAGCGCCAGACAGATTTTCGGGATCTGAGTGGTTTTACCGGAGCCGGTTTCACCGGCAATGATCACCACCTGATGCTGACTGATCGCCGCAGCGATGTCCTGTTGCTTCTGGCTGACCGGCAGGTTATCCGGGAATTCGATGGTCTTCGGGGCAGATGCCTGCCGCAGGGCCAGGCGCGTTTCCGCTTCAGCAATATCCTGTTCAATCTTACTGGTTATTTCAGCACGCGCCTGCGGGTTCTTCACCTTTTCCGCACCGGTCAGACGACGCCTGATTTTCTGACGGTCCCGCAGCATAAGCGGTTCCGTTCTGCTGAACAGCGATGAAAGCGGTGAGAAATCCTGAGATGACATAATAATGTGTTACCTTGATTTTATATGACAATTTGACCGGCACCCTGCATCAGCGGGCAGGAAATGTCCGTCTGTCTGCGATTGCGCCTGATTGTAACATACTCACTGACGCGCTGTTATTGCCGGACAGGTTTTCGCAACCGCTGACTCATTCAATTTTTTCGAATATAGCCCTCGAAATTATCAACTTTTATCTGCCGGTTTATCCCCGTACAGTGAGGTCACGTCGCGGAAGATTCCGCCCTAAATGACAGGAAAAACAACCATGAGCAAAGTACTCATTCTGAAATCCAGTATTCTGGCCGGCTATTCACAGTCAGGGCAGTTAGCCGACTTTTATGCCGAACAAGCTACCGCCAAAGGTGACACTGTCACTGTTCGTGACCTGGCAGCACAGCCGGTGCCGGTACTGGATGGCGAACTGGTCGGCGCCCTGCGCCCGTCAGACACCCCGCTGAACCCACGTCAGCAGGAAGCGCTGGCACTGTCTGATGAACTGATCGCCGAATTACAGGCCCATGATGTGATTGTCATTGCCGCGCCGATGTATAACTTTAATATCCCGACCCAGCTGAAAACCTATTTCGACCTCATCGCCCGCGCCGGTGTGACCTTCCGTTATACGGAAAACGGCCCGGAAGGACTGGTGACCGGTAAGCGTGCGGTGATCATTTCCAGCCGCGGTGGTGTGCATAAAGATACACCGGCGGATCTGCTGACCCCTTACCTGAAATTATTCCTTGGCTTTATCGGCATCACGGATGTGAATTTTGTGTTCGCGGAAGGCTATGGTTATGGCCCGGAAGTGGGCGCCAAAGCCACGACCGATGCGAAAGCGGCTATCGAGTCGGTTATCGCTGCCTGATGTTCTGCTGCCGGTCTCTGCAGGCCGGCAACGTCTTGCTGGCGTCCTGCCTCTGTGGGTTGTCTGGCACAGCGCTGCAATAGCCTCAGGGCTGACAGACCTGCCGCCCCCGCTGACTCTAACAACATCCGCATAGCGCCTTCCCGGCAAGCGGTGACGGATACGGGGTGTGCTGCCACAGGAAATCTGCCTTCCTTACCTCCTGCATCTGCTCTTTGCCAGCTAAAATATTCAGCAAGCCTCAGGGCTGACAGCCCTCCCGCCCCCGCTGACTCTTGCAACATCCGCATAGCACCTTCCCGGCAACCGGTGACGGATACGGGTCGCTCTGTCACAGGAAATCTGCCTTTGTCTGCGCATCTCTGTATCTGCGTTTATCAGTCGCTGAAATTCATTCCACCGGACGGATGCTCTCTGCGCAGTCAGGCGCCCGTTACCGGCAGGTAGCAGGCCGACGGATAAAGAAGGATTCATCGTTCCGTTTGCGCGCCCGGGGCTGATCACCTCTGCCGGCGTTATTATGAGCGGGTCGCAGCGATCTTCCGGCCTGAGCCGGAATGACGGGCAGCTATTGGGGGTTTTTCAACAGAGTATTAATATCTTTATCTGCTTTAACCGTAATCTGATGATCAATTTTGACATTCATATTGATCGTAATCGGTTCTTTTGGCGCTGCGACCTCAATGCGCGGTGTACACCCGCTCAGGATCAGGCCTGACATCAGGCAGATAAGCAGGTTACCGCTTTTCATTGTTGTTTCCCTCCGCTCGCGGATATTTCAGTTGCTGCGATAACAGCGACTCCAGATTACTGCCGAAATTCAGACTCTCCCAGAGCCTGAAAATATTTTCCTGGTGAGTATAATTCAGATTCACCCGCTGATCATGGTTACTGAAGCGGCTGGTGCCCTGAACGGTCGATTTCATCATAAGTTCACCGTCACTGCTCAACTGTAACGTCGCCTGCGCGCGACCAATCTCCATATACCGTAACCAGTCAATGGCCACACCGGCCGCCATATTATTACTGGTAATAGAGTCAATCATATCTTTATCCACCCGCAGGGTCAGCGGCCCGTCGTTACTGACCCAACCGTCACGGATGATAAAGTGCGGATCACTGACCCATAACGGCAGCTCACCACTGACCAGCCCCGACATCGCTATCTTGCCGGGGTGTAATGCGGTAATTAAGCGGCTCAGGTTAATTTTATCGGCTTTCAGCAGTGCGGCCTGCCGCTGCGGAAGCCGCAACTCCGCCAGGCTCAGTCTGCCGCCCGAGACTGACAGACTGACATCGGATAACCGCAACGGTTTTTTCTGGCTCCAGGGATAGAACCCCTGCAGACTGGCGGTGACCCCGGACAGACCGATTTGATTGACAATGCGGCCGATGGTCAGACGGACAGGCTGGCGATAACCTAACTGCCAGCGCTGTTGCTGATAACGGAACGGTAAAGAGAAGGCGGCTCCCTGAATCTGATTGTCCGGCATCCAGGCGCTGCCGTCGGTGATCACCCAGTGACCGCCCGCCCGGAAACCACTGGCCGCCGAGGCAGAAAACGCCACCTGCGCCCGCATGTTCCCACCGGTAATTTTCATTTTCATGTCCGGAGGCAGTAATGGTTCGACCACAGACAGTGGCTGAGTCGCCCACCAGGCCTCACCCCGTAAACGCTCGCCATCCCAGCGGCCACGCAGGGCCAGCGGTCCCAGCTTTCCGGCACTCAGGCGGGCCTGGTAGAGGAAATCCCGGGGAGAGGTGCCGGAAACCGAAAACGGCAGATGCAGTGCCGGCAGCCTGCCGCCATAACTGAAAAGTGTGTTGCCGGCCGTTAAGGCGAATGCCGCTGTCAGTTTCGGGGCGTCGGCCTGCCGGGCCCAGACCAGTGGCGAGGTCAGTCTCAGACGCGGAGAGACGACCCGCACTCCGCCGTAGCGGAGCTGATTAAAACCGGTCGACAATGTTTTCAGGGTGATCTGCTGGCCCTGCCAGTCACCGGTACCCTGCAGATCCCAGGCGGCCTTCAGCGGGAACAGATCTCCGCTCCCCCAGTAACGCCACTGCCATTGCCCCTGGTCCGGCCAGAAATCCCGCGCCTGACCGGCCAGTTGCAGACGATAACGTCCGGAGTTCCGGTTGTGTACCTGCAATATGGCCTGTAATGGCCCGTTGATCCCTGCAACAGACAAGCGGACGCCGGCCAGCGGCCAGCGGGCTTCATCCACCTGGAAGGTATTCAGCAACTGACCGCGCATTCTGAGCAACGACCCGCTCAGAAAGCGGATTTCCGGTCCGGTCAGCGGCCCGGTGAGCTGCGCCGGCAGTCCGGCAAAAAACTGCAGGTCCGGGCTGTTCGCCGTACCGGTAAGACGTAATGGCAGTGCGCTGTCGGTCAGACTGAGTTTGCCCGGCCCCACGCTGAGTACCACGTTCCCTTTACCGCCGTGTCCGGAGGTTAACGCATTAAGCCGTCCGGAAATGACGCTCTTCTCGGGCCCTTCCCGCCAGTGAGTAACCTGCAGCGCAATCCCCCCCTGCAGTGGCTGGGAGGCAAAAGGCCACTGCCATTTCCCTTGCTGAATTTCAAGCTGTTGCGGCGTGGCGGTCCAGGGTAACTGCAACAAGGGTGCCGTACTCTCCGGGGTCAGGACAGTCAGCATCCCCTGCTGCTGTTGCCAGTGCAGATTCAAGGTTAGCGGCATACCGGTCAGAGACAGTTGTCCGTGCAACCGGCCCTGTTCAGGCCATTGCCCGATCTCTGGCGCCAGCCCGACGCTGCCCTGCAGCGTGAGCGGTGGCGCGCCACCCGGCGGTGTGAATTGCAGCCGCTCAAGGTTCAGTGTCCGTCCATCGAGCACTGCGCTCAGCTGAATATCACGGCTGTTATAGGTCAGTGACTGCCGCTGATGCTGGTTCGTCAGTGACATACTTCCTGCATACTGCCCCCGGGGCAGAATTTCAAGCTTATCGGCTTGCCAGTGACCGGCCGGCAGCAGTGCCTGCCATTCTGCCAGTGTTTTCTCCGGCGTAGTGGAGGATGAGGAAGGGATCGTCGCCAGACAGTCGGTATCAAGCTGTACATCGGAGGCATGCCATTGCCACAGGTGATCGCGATACCCCACAGAAAGACCGCTTACCGAGAGCGCCTGACAGTTCCCCGCCTGTAACGCGATGCCGGGCAGACTGAGTCTTCCGGCGTGCGGACGGATGTGACCGCTGAGCGACAACCGCGTTCCTTCCGGCAACCAGTGTTGTACCAGGGGTGGCAGCCAGACATCGATGGCAGACACTGCCAGACCGGTGATCAGCAGCCCCGGCACGATGATCGCCAGTGCTACCCGCCGCTTGTCTGTCATAGATAATTCACCGTATTCTCCCGGTACCCTCAGCGAGGAAACTCAGTAATGATTCCGTTTTCGTCATGCTCCGGCCTATACTAAAATCAGCGTGTTACACGTATGCGATCTATAGTATGTAAGATTATAACAAAACGCTAATAACACCGGCATTCCCTGCAAAGTTACTCCGGAGAACCGTCATGAATATCGCCGTCTATAGTACGAAACACTATGATCAGCTCTCTTTAGAAAAAGCCAATCAGGCCTTCGGTTTTTCATTCACTTTCTATGATTTCAAACTCGACCTGCACACCGCCAAAACTGCACAAGGTTTTGACGCCGTCTGTCTCTTTGTCAATGACCTCTGTTCTGCTGAGGTCATTGAAGAACTGGCCGCCGGCGGGGTACGTTTTATCGCCCTGCGGTGTGCCGGGTTCGATAATGTGGACCTGGCGGCCGCAGATCAACGGGGGATTCAGGTGGTCCGGGTCCCGGCGTACTCCCCGGAAGCGGTTGCAGAGCACTCGGTCGGGCTGATGCTGGCCCTTAACCGCCATATTCACCGCGCCTGGCTGCGTACCCGGGATGCTAACTTTTCGCTGGAGGGGCTGACCGGCTTTACGATGCAGGGGAAAACCGCCGGTGTCGTCGGAACAGGGAAGATTGGTCTGGCGGCACTGCGTATTCTGAAAGGGTTCGGGATGCGTTTACTGGCATTTGATCCTTATCCGTCCGATGAGGCCCTGGCGCTGGGCGCAGAATATACCGACTTTACCACCCTGTTACGGGAGTCCGATATCATCTCCCTGTATTGCCCGATGACACCGCAAAACCATCACCTGCTGAATGCGGCAGCGTTCAGCAAAATGAAAGACGGAGTGATGATCATCAATACCAGCCGCGGCGGACTGATTGATTCACAGGCCGCCGTGGAAGCGCTGAGACAACAAAAAATCGGCGCGCTGGGGATGGACGTGTATGAAAATGAACGGGATCTTTTCTTCGAAGACAACTCGAATGATGTTATCCAGGACGATATCTTCCGCAGACTCTCCTCCTGCCATAATGTCCTGTTTACCGGGCATCAGGCCTTCCTGACCAATGAAGCGCTGGCCACGATTGCCGAAACCACCCTGAGTAATCTGCAGGAACTGTCTCTCGGTCAGACCTGTACTCACCGGGTCTGTGCCGGACAATAAACCTGTCCGCGGTGGCAGAGAAAAAAGGTCCCCTGCCGGTCAGGGGGCCGTGTGGTTAACGGGCGCAGTTACCATTGATCAGCGCCACTTCGCTGCAACGTTTGCCATTGCTTAACTCACACATGCCGATCCGGCTACCGTCAAGCTGCCGTGAATAGGCCAGAATACCGCCTGCACCGGCGCAGTCAGACTCTGCCAGAGAAGACATCACCACGGGCTGGATGTGCGCAGCCGTTGCCTGCTGCGGGGGTTCATTATCATCGTTATGGCTACTGCAGGCAGAGAGTAAAACGGTGGCACTCACCAGCATTAGGGCGGCTATTTTCATTAATCAGGCTCCGGGCGTATGACTGTGGGTTGTCCAGAATATGCCAGCGACGGCGGCGGGTCGATATCTGTTACTTTTTTTTACCAAATAATTCCCGGCTAAGTGGCAACCTCGCTATCCACCCCCGCAAAAACACGAGGCTGACGGGGGGGACGGCAAGGTTCCAGCACCGGGGGTTTCCGCTGGCCGGCACCCCTCCTGTCGCCTGATCGTCAGGGCATTTTATGACCTTCCCTCCCGCAATACTCCGCAGTAGCCTCCGGCCCAATGCCCCGCCGTCATCGTGTAAGTTCCGGGCCCTCCCGCAGACTGCGATCCACTGAATGCCGGGCACAGGCAGTAACGCATCCTGCCATTGTCAGCCCTGCAGGGGGTGCAAATTACCGGAATGTGCTGATGACAGGGGAATTTTTTGTATATCCACCAGAGGCGCATTAGGATAATCGGGGCAGCAATAACCTTTAACCGGCAAACAATATAATTTCTGAGGTATTTATGACTAATATTGCGATCATTTATCATAGCGGCTACGGACATACCGAAGAAATCGCCAAATCGGTGGAGTCCGGGGCGGCCTCTGTCGCCGGGGTAACCACCCGACTGATTCCGGCTGGCGATGTCGGGTCGTACTGGCAGTATCTTGAAGACGAAGCCGATGCGATCATCTTCGGCTCCCCTACCTATATGGGTAGCGCCTCTGCCCCGTTCAAAGCCTTTATGGATGCCAGTTCAAAATACTGGGGAAAATGGCGCGATAAACTGGCCGCCGGATTTACCTGCTCCGCGTCCCACAGTGGTGACAAACTGGCAACGCTGCAGCAACTGAGTATTTTTGCTGCGCAGCATCAGATGATCTGGGTCAGCCTGGGACTGATGCCCGGCAATAACAATTCGAAAGGTTCTGAAGATGATCTGAACCGCCTCGGCTCTTTTTTAGGCGCGATGGCGCAGGCAGATGCCGATAAAGGTATTGAAGGGATTACTCAGTCAGATAAAGAAACTGCAAAAATTTTAGGTGAGCGGGTAGCCCATGCCTCACTGCGGTGGAATAAATAGCGGAAAGCTGGCGGTTCCCCCGGGGCAGTCTCTCCACGGGCAGGATACCGCCTGACACCACAGCGCTCCGGCACTTTTCAGCCCCGTAATACAGAGTGACATAAGCCTTGTCACGGGGCTGTTATCCGGGCCGCCTGCTTCTTCGATTGATCCCCGCGATGTACATGGCCTTCATAGCCTCCCCGCGAATATCCCCCCCTGAGACGACTAAACCGACCGGAATTGACGGGCTGGTTACTACGCAGGATCCCGTCGCGCGGCACACTGAGGTTTCTGACGCCATTCGCTGATCGGTCGTCAGGAGAATACGGCCAGCGGAATGTAGCGCTTTCTGCATTTCACACCGTGAGTAAACCGTTAACACGCCTGATGAAAGCGAACATAGCTGATCCAACGCACGGGTAATTTTGTTATCGCCGGTTTAGAAACGACCCACCGGTAACTTAAGCTATTGCGGGAAGAGTCCTGTCGTCGCTACACCGGGAGTAAACCGTTAACATGCCTGATGAAAGCGAACATAGCTGATCCAACGCACGGGTAATTTTGTTATCGCCGGTTTAGAAACGACCCACCGGTAATTTAAGCTATTGCGGGAAGAGTCCTGTCGTCGCTACACCGGGAGTAAACCGTTAACATGCCTGATGAAAGCGAACATAGCTGATCCAACGCACGGGTAATTTTGTTATCGCCGGTTTAGAAACGACACACCGGTAATTTAAGCTATTGCGGGAAGAGTCCTGTCGTCGCTGATACCGGGGGTCCGTCGGACTGAAACCCGGCCCCTCCCGGCCCCTGTCCCGGGATCTGGCGGGAGGAAGAAACACCCTGAAACATTTCTTTCGTTAACCTTACAGTCAGCGATGTGTATATATTTATCCGGACAGCCCGAACGTTTAGGGTGTTTAAATTACCGGCGTGTACGGTCCCTGAATATCAGGTCACCACCACGACTGCCGGACAGAAAAACTGCCGCAGATATCAGCCAGACGCGGCGGATCGTGGCTCGCCGTGTTTTCTTCAGGAATAAGGATTCGTCGTAATGGATGGTCATTTTTTACTAAAAGGTGTTGCTGTTATAGCTGCGGTGGCTTCGTTCTATCCGGATCTGAAGCTCCGCAGAAATAAGGAGAGTGCCTGCCCGGCTATCGCAGTGGCAGACGCGAAAGAACGTCAGGAATGGCGTTACTTCAGACGTGGGATCAGAGCTCTCAGCGTGCTGACAGGACTCTGGCTGCTCGGAACCGCCCTCAGCCTGTTCTGAAACGGCCATTTGTCCGCCCTGCTCTGGTTCAGGCGGACAAAGGATCAGACCTGCGGATTAATAAGCCGGGTCTGATACCGGCTCGCAGCGGTCTGATACTCACGGATCTCAGAGATTCGTGACATCAATATACAGTGAATGGTCAATATTGGTCGAAGATACGGTGGCCTCGGTAAAACCATAGGCTTCACGTTCGCCTTCACGATCTAACGGCAGGTTTTCGAAATCGAACAGTTCGCGATCCGCTAACTGACTCGGGCTGACGTTCTGCAAGGACTTAAACACGCTTTCCACACGGCCCGCATCCTTTTTATCCCACTCGCTCAGCATCCCTTTAATCGCCTGCCGCTGCAGATTTTCCTGAGAACCACAGAGGTTGCAGGGAATGATCGGGAAGGCTTTGTGGTCAGCAAAACGGATAAGATCCTTTTCACGACAATAGGTCAGCGGGCGGATCACCACATTACGGCCATCGTCTGAGCGCAATTTCGGTGGCATGGCCTTCATTCGCGCCCCATGGAACATATTCAGAAACAGTGTCTCCACAATATCATCCATGTGGTGGCCAAGCGCAATCTTGGTGGCGCCGATTTTTTCGGCAAATGAGTAGAGCGTACCGCGACGCAGACGCGAACACAGACCGCAGGTCGTCTTCCCTTCCGGGATTTTCTCTCTTACCACCGAATAAGTATCTTTATCGACGATATAGTAAGGGATATTCAGCTGCTCGAAATAGTCAGGCAGGATATGTTCCGGAAAGCCTGGCTGTTTCTGGTCGAGGTTAACCGCAATCACTTCAAATCTGACAGGAGCCACTTTTTGCAGGCTCAGCAGGATATCCAGCATGGCAAAAGAGTCCTTACCACCACTCATGCAGGCCATTACCACATCGTTGTCTTCTATCATCTGGTAATCGGTGATCGCATTGCCAACATTTCTCCGCAGACGTTTCTGGAGTTTGTTGAATTCGAGTGTGTCTTTTCTGGTATCGGTCTGATTCATAAATTCTTTTCACCACCGGGGAGTCCGGTCGTTGATTTCCTGGTTAAAAGCCCGCATGCATGGGCGCGGATTATACGGACTTTTACGCAGGGGGGAAATCACCTTTCAAAAGATATCGCGGAACAGAGCAAAGATGCAGCAGCGGGGGAACACGGTCAGAAACGGAGAACTACGGCCGAAAAGCGGCAAAAAAAAACCGGCGTCACTAACGCCGGGGTCATAAGAATTAAATGTGCTATGCAGTAATTCAAAAGTAAGACAATGTGGAGCACAACGCCCATCGCTTGACGTTGCATTCACCTGCGGGAGAGAGTATCTGCGATTTCCGCCCGGCATGTTTTGATTCAGATCATATTTATGATTATTAATCCAATCCTATGATTTATAACCACTTACGTTGCTTAAGAAACCAGGTTACCCCCAGTGCAATCAGCACCAGCACCACGCAGAACACCGCAAAGCCATAGTGCCACTGCCCACCGGGGATCCCCCCGAGGTTGACGCCGAACAGTCCGGTAAGGAAGGTCGCCGGCAGAAACACCATCGCCAGCAGAGACATAATATAGGTTCTGCGGTTCATGGACTCGGTCAGCAGGGCATCGATTTCATCGGTCAGTACGGCGGTCCGCGCGATACCCGCATCCAGATCTTCCAGTCCCCTGCCCAGCCGGTCTGAAATATCCTGCATCAGACGACGTTGTGCCTCATCCATCCAGGTGAATTTCTCACTGGCAATCCGCGCCAGCACATCCCGCTGAGGTGCCATATATCGACGCATGACAATCAGTTGCTTACGCAGCAGCGCCATTTCGCCCCGCGCCGGTGCCTGGCCTTCCAGCAACCCGTCTTCCATATCGATAATTTTATCGTGCAAATCCTCGATAAATTCACTGATATGATCCGTCAGGAAGTCACAAAATTCCACCAGCCAGTCGCCGGCGCTTTCTGGCCCGTTCCCCTGCTGAAGTTCTGCCCACACATCTTCTACCGCCGCCACTTTTCGTTTGCGGGTAGAGATGATTAATTTATCACTGATAAAAATCCTGACCGCTACCAGTTCGTCCGGACGGGCGTCCTGGTTAAAATTGATACTGCGCAGAACGATAAAAAAACCGTCTGCCAGACGGCTCACTCTGGGACGCATACTCTCACCGGCTAAAGCATCCCTTACGGAATCCGGCAATAACGGGGTTTTCTGCAGCCATCCGGCGCTGTTTTCCTGGGCATAATTCAGGTGCAGCCAGCAGGGACGCTCGCAATTCACCACGTCAGTCTCACTGATAGGCAGCATTCCTCCCTGCCCGTCTAACTGACATGAAATAATCGCATCGGATATCTGCAGTTCTTTACCGTCAATGATGCTCACACATTCCCCTTAATCCTGTTCCGGTAAATCAAAACCTGCATTGTAGTGTATTGATTACCATATTTTGCATTTAAAACGTAAAGGGGCATTACACAATGGCTGCCCCGTTTGATAATAATAGCCGGAAAATCAGTCTGATAGAAAGTTAATGCCCGGATTTCTCCGGCAGCTGTTCAATCCACATTTCACGACTGTAAGCCACATCTTCAGGATTATTGATAGGATAACCTTTGACCCGCGGGCTGATCAGACGTGCATTGGTGTACTGATAGATAGGAGCAATCGGCACATCGTCGGCAATCATCTGCTCGGCCTGGTTATAGTCGCTGTTGCGGGCAGCGGCAGAGCGTTCACGGGCCGCGCGGGCCAGCAGCGCATCGTATTGCGGATTGCTGAATCCTGAAATATTACCGCTGTTCCCCCGGGTCAGCAGCGCCAGGAAAGTAGAAGGCTCGTTATAGTCAGCCACCCACGAGGCGCGGATAACATCAAAATTCCCCTGATTGCGGCTATCGAGATAGGTTTTCCATTCCTGATTCTGCAGAGTCACATCCACCCCCAGATTTTTCTTCCACATCGAGGCGATGGCAATCGCAATTTTCTGATGAACTTCGGCCGTATTATATAACAGCGTCAGATGCAGCGGCCGCCCCGGCCCGTAGCCGGCAGAGGCCAGCAGTGATTTAGCCTGAGCATTCAGTTCCTGCTGGGTGTGCTGCTGAATATAGAGCGGTTGCGGATGAAACCCCTGAGTTCCGTAAGGGGTGAAACCCCAGGCCGGTTTTTCGCCGGTCCCCAGTACCTTATCAGCGATCACCTGCCGGTCGATACTCCACGACAGAGCCCGTCTGACCCGGACATCGGCCGTCGGGCCTTTCCGGGTATTAAACGCATAGTAATACGTACCGAGCTGCATCGGGGTATAGACCTGGCCCGGTAATTCTTTCTTCAGCAGGTGATACATATTTTTCGGGAAGGATTCGGTGATATCGATGTTCCCCGCCCGGTAGCGCTGGGTGGCTGCCGATTCTTCATTTACCGGAACAAAGGTCACTTTATTCAGCACCGTATGGGCGTTATCCCAGTAGTTCTGATCCCTGACCAGCACGATTTTTTCATTAACCACCCGCTGCTGTAACCGGTAAGCCCCGTTACCCACCAGCTGTCCGGGCTGTGTCCACTGATTCCGGGCCGTGCGGATAACGTCGCGGGGCACCGGAAACAGGCAGACATTGGCGACCAGCGACGGGAACCAGGCGACGGGATGGTCCAGCGTCACTTTAAGATGCCAGGCATCAATCGCCGTGACCCCCAGCGCTGACGGTGGCTTTTCTCCCCGGGTGATCGCGGCGGCATTTTCAATCCCCGCCAGCGCCGCAAACCAGGCAAAAGGTGAGCGTTGGGCGGGGTCCACCAGCCGCTGCCAGCTATAAACAAAATCGTCGGCAGTGACGGGTTTACCGTCCGACCAGCGGGCATCGCGGCGCAGAGTAAATATCCAGGTTTTATTGTCATTACTCTGCCAGCGTTCCGCGACGCCCGGCACAATGTTCCCGACACTGTCCTGATTCGTCAGGCCCTCAAACAGATCACGGATCACCTGCATTTCCGGCAATCCCACCGCCTGAGCCGGGTCGAGTGAGGCTGGCTCATCTTTTATTTGCCGGACGATTTCCTGCCGGGCGGCTAAATGCGCTCCCGGCGGCAGTGTCGCGGCCAGCCCCATGGCTGCGGGCATCATTGCCAGCGCCAGGGCGGAAAGCCTGTACCAGTTAACCATATGTGCTCCCTCTTCCTTTGCGATACTGTGGCCTGCCGTCAGTGAGATAGCCCCTGATACGGCCGGACAGAGATGATATTTCTACCGCAATATACCGTCCCTGCTCGTAAAAGGGTGCAAAATATGGGATAAATTAGAGGTTCACTTGCACTGTACGCGGTTGAACTGCGTCGCAGTCACTCACAAATGATGATAAGGAATCGCTGATGTCTCAGACTATCAATTTCAAAGGGCAGCCAATTGCTATCGCCGGTCAGTTTCCTGCTAAAGGCAGTGCCGCACCTGACTTCACCCTGGTGACGAAAGACCTGAGCGATGTATCGCTGGGAGACTATACAGGGAAACGTAAGGTACTGAACATTTTCCCGAGTATCGACACCAGCACCTGTGCGACCTCGGTACGTAAATTCAATCAGCTGGCTTCTGATATTACCAATACTGTCGTGCTGTGCATCTCTGCTGACCTGCCGTTTGCTCAGAGCCGTTTCTGCGGTGCAGACGGGCTGGATAATGTGGTTACACTGTCAGCTTTCCGTGGCAGTGATTTTAAAAAGGATTACGGCGTAGAGATCCTGGAAGGGCCGCTGAAGGCACTGAGTGCACGGGCAGTGGTCGTGCTTGACGAAAATAATACGGTACTTCACGCGGAACTGGTGGGTGAGATCGCCGAGGAACCTGACTACGATGCCGCCCTGGCGGTGCTGAAGTAAGCTCCTGACCCGGGCCCGGCCATGATCGGACGGTCCCGGGGTATGACCGGTAAAACGGGGTTATCCGGCCTCGTCTTCACCGGCCCCTTTTTTATTCAGCCCGTATTCCCGCAGTTTATTGGCGATAGCCGTATGTGACACCCCCAGCCGTTTCGCCAGCTTACGGGTGCTTGGATAATGGCTGTATAAACGGACCAGTACCGCGCGTTCATAACGCCCGGTGATATCGTCCAGAGACCCTTCCAGATTATCATCCACCGGTAACTCATGTTCCGCCTGCTCCGGCAGGATAATATCCTTCGGACGGAGTTCATCCCCCTCCAGCTGGGCCATGGCCCGGTAGAGCGTATTTTTCAGTTGGCGTACATTGCCGGGCCAGTTGTAACGGGTCAGATAAGCGGCCAGTTGCGGCGAAATCGCCGGCGTGGTGATCCCCCGCTCATCCGCATACCGGGAGACAAACATTTCGGTTAATGGCTGAATATCGCGGGAATGCTCGCGCAATGGCGGAATGCTGAGTGTCAGCACATTCAGGCGGTAGAAAAGATCCTCGCGAAATTCCCCACGACTGACCAGTTCCTGCAGGTTTTTTTGTGTGGCGCAAATGACCCTGACATCCACGTGTACCTCGTGCTCCTCACCGACCCGGCGGAAGGTTCCGTCATTCAGAAACCGCAGCAGCTTGGTTTGCATACGCGGGGACATCTCACCGATTTCGTCGAGTAATACCGAGCCGCCGTTGGCCTGTTCGAAAAATCCTTTTTTATTCTCCAGGGCATTCGGGTAAGCCCCCGCCGCATGACCAAATAATTCACTCTCAGCCACATCATCCGGCAGCGAGGCACAATTCAGTGCCAGGAAAGGCTGCAGATGGCGATGGCTTCGCTGATGACAGGCTCTGGCGAGCATATCTTTACCGGTGCCGGTCTCGCCGGTGATCAGTAAAGGCGCGTCATGAACCGCCAGTTTTCTGGCCTGATTCAGCAACTGACGCATCTTCGGGCTGGCCGCCACAATATGCTCAAAACCGCAGTTATCGGTGGTGTTAATACGCTGAAGCTGGTGGCCCATTCTGGCCGTCGATTTCAGCATGATCATGGCCCCGACCGGCAGGAGCTGCTGTTCCTGTTCACCAGGGAGGTAGATAGGCAGGATTTCCATCAGGAAATCGCGTCCCTGGATGACCACATGCCGGGCGACAGAAGTGACAATGTCACTTTCAGCCCAGTGGGAAAGTTCTCTGTCTTCAATCAGATAGCCTATCGGCGAATGGTATATCCTCTGTTCGTCCAGACCAAACAAGGTCTGCGCCGCCGGATTGGCCAGCTCAATACGTCCTTTCAGGTCGATGGAAAGCACCGGCTCAGGCATCGCTTCCAGTAAAGAGGTAAGAACTCTGCGTTCGCGCTCCGAAGGCATATCCGTCACGGTACGTACATCTGTTACGCCCGGCGTCCGGCGTATTTCGGCCATCAGCGAGCTGAATTCTTCGAAGGCTATTGCACTGAAACGCAGATACAGACGCTCCAGCGCGACGATTTCAATACCGTGTAAATCGATATTCCGCGCGACCAGCAGATCCAGCAATTCGCGGACCAGCCCCTGTCTGTCTTTACAGAAAATTTCCAGGCGCATCAATATATTCCTGACCATCATAATAATCAGGCATCATACCGCGTCAGCCAGGCGAGCTGAAGAGCTGTGGCAGGAAAAGTTGACAGTCCGGGGCGACCGTAACGGCGGCCCCGGCAAAGAACAGGCAAACCGGCGGAAAACGATGCGGACAGGATTATCCGGCGGTACGCTTCCCGGAGGGCTCAGGAGACTTCTTCTTCAGGGTATCGCGAAGCTGACTGAGCAGTTCTGCCCTGAAATCCCCGAGCCCGGGTTTATCCCCTTCCAGCCAGGGCAACGGGCGGCAGAGCTCCATCGCTTTAATGCCCAGCCGTGCCGTCAGCAGACCGGCACCGACCCCCTGAGCCGCCCTCGCCGAGAGCCTGCCCATAAGATCCTGCGACATCCAGTCCACTCCCACTTCACGCACCAGTTCACTGGCACCGGCAAAGGCAATATTAAATAATACCCCGCGAAACAGACGGACCCGGCTGAAATAGCCCAGTTCAATCCCGTAGATGCGGGCTATCTGGTTGATCATGCGGATGTTACGCCAGGCAATAAAAAACATGTCGGCCATCGCCAGCGGGCTGACGGCGATGATCACCGCAGATTCCGCCGCATAACGACCTATCTTTTCGCGGGCTTGTTTATCGGCAATGGGCTGTACCCATGCGGCATAGAGCGTCAGGATTTCCCGGTCACTGTGCGTCTCCTGCAGGGCATCCTGCCAGCGACGAAAAGACGGGTGAGTCTCACCGATGCCGCTGCGTGCCGCCAGTTGTTCGCAGAAAGGTCTGGCCTTGCCGGTCCCGTGGCTGTTAAGAAGTTCGCAGGCCTCATCACGTTCCTGCGCACGGTGTCTCAGCCGGTACAGGCGGTAGCCCTCGCTGACCAGACTCGCTGCACCGGCAAACAGTACCAGCCCGAGCGAGACGGTTGCGCCGAGTGCTATCCAGTCATGCTGATGCCAGGCTGTCATCAGCCATTGTCCGGTCCGGGCGATGACCGTAATAAAAAAGATCAGCAGGCCAAGCATTAAAAGCCGCCCGCGTAACGATCTGCGCGGGCGTAAGGCAGCGTTCAGGATAACCTCTTCATTCACCCCCGCCTCTTCTTCTGCCGGCTCCGGTGAGGCCGTAAATTCGCCCTCATCCGGGGCAAAATACCGCGCCTCGCGCAGCGGTTCCGCCGTGCCGGTATCCTCCGGAGGGAAATCGATCCTTGGTTTAAGCGGAGTTTCGCCACTCATCGTAATTTGTCTCCGAGTAAAAATTCCAGCGCACTATCCATACGGATGTGCGGGAGGGGCCGGTCACTGTCCATCACCGGCGGCCGGAAGGCTTCAAACCGGAAACCGCCCTTCTGCCAGAAAGCCTCCGACGGAAAACGGGACGGGACATCACCCGGATAGAATGTCAGCGGGCTGCCATCAGAAAGACGATGCCCCCGCAGCGCCGGATAGTTCTGCTGGTTATGTATCATGGTCCCCGCGCCGGTGGCTCTTACTGACGACAATGCCACACAGTCCATTTTAATGCCTTCAAAGGCGGCCTGCTGCCACGCCTCCTGCACCATCTGCCGTAGCAGGGAGACCAGACTGGCATGCTGATCGGTGGTGATATGATCCGCTTTGGTGGCGGCAAACAACAGTTTATCGATGACGGGAGAAAACAGACGACGCAGCAGTGTGCGTTGACCATAGTGAAAACTTTGCATCAGTTGTGTCAGGGCCAGACGCATATCACTGAAGGCTTCGGGGCCGCTGTTCAGCGGCTGCAGACAATCCACCAGCACTATCTGACGATCGAATCTGACAAAATGTTCTTTATAAAACCGTTTAACCACATGCTGACAGTAATAGTGATACCGTGCCTGCAGCATGCCGTAATTGCTGCTTTTATCGGCCCTGCTCAGGGCCGCCCTGTCATCCTCCGCACGGACCGGCCAGGGAAAGAACTGTAGTGCCGGTGCGCCGGCCATCTCTCCCGGCATCACACAGCGTCCCGGCTGAATAAAATGTAACCCGTGGTGTTTGCAGTCGTGAAGATACGACGTCCAGGCGTGAGAAATATCCGCAAGCTGGTTCTCATCGGCCGGGGCAAAAGGATCCAGCGACGCCGTCAGTTCTCGCCATTTGGCCGCCAGCACTGCGCGTTCTCCGTGCAGCAATCCGGTCATCTGTTCTGACCAGCTAAAATAGTCCTGTGCCAGCATCGGTAAATCCAGCAGCCACTCACCGGGGTAGTCGATAATTTCGAGATACAGCGTGGAGGTCTCTTTCAGGTAACGCAGCAACGAATCCTGTGAGCGGTAACGCAGGGCAAGCCGCATTTCACCGATCCCGCGGGTCGGGGTTGGCCAGGCCGGCGGGGAATCGAATAGCTGTGCCAGCCCCCGGTCATAACTGAAACGGGCAATTCCCATATCGCGTTGAGGGACACGCCTGACTCCCAGCAGCCGTTCATCCCGGACCACGGAGAAAAGCGGCAATGCCGCACCGTTATGAACATTAATTAACTGATTCACCAGAGAGGTGATAAAGGCGGTTTTTCCGCTACGGCTCAGGCCGGTAACGGCCAGCCGCAGGTGCTTATCCGCCCCGCGCTGTACCAGTGATGCAATCTCATTTTGCAGTCTCTTCATGCTTTTCCCTGAATAGACGAGCCGACATTTTCTTCATTATTGCAGACAATGCCGGTTCCAGCACCATCGCCAGGACGATACGTACCGGCTTACGGGCCACGCGATTCAGCACCCGGGCACTGAGGCCGGCAGGGGTACGACTGATAGCGGTGATCAGGATAAATTTCACAGCCGACTTAAGTACAGGCACCCTCCGGTGCCATGTTTTCCGCTGTCCGTTATCTTTCATCATTAACCTCTTAACTGTTTACGGTGTCCCTTTTACAGTTGTCTGAAACGGCTGCGCACTGAAAAGGTTTCCGAGGTGACATAACGCTCTATATCACGTAAACGCCGTTCGTTGCTGCCGGCTTCGCTTTCCAGCGCCTCCAGCAAAGCCGAAACATCCGCTGCTGCGGCATTCTCCCCGTCGGCCGAAGGTGGCCTTTTTTCCAGGAAGTACCCCAGCGAAAAATAGACCACAACCGTGATCATGAACAGGCCGATAAATAAAGAAATGATGACCATGATGCGGATCAGTGTCACCGGAACATTCAGGTATTCACTCAGCCCGGCACAGACCCCCATCAGTTTACCCCGCTGCGGGTCGCGCCATAATTTACGTGCTGACACACTCGGGTTCATCGCGGCTGCCTCCACTGCGGATTTTCCGCATCCAGGATCGCTTCCAGCGCATCAATACGCTCACGCATACGCCGGACATCCTGCGTAGCCTGTTGCAAACGATCCATCTCCTGTGAGGAGAGTTGATTGCCCCGGTTGTTGTAATGCAGCCATAACCAGACCGGGGCCACAAAAAGTACAAAGATGGTGAGTGGAACCATAAAAAGAATGACGGCGCTCATGAGTTCTCCTTACTGAGTCGCATTAAGACAGAAGACCATGACCTGGCATTACTGCCCGTCAGTGCGCTGCATTTTTTCTTTCAGTGCCGCGAGTTGTTGGCTTATCTCATCATCCGTTTTCAGGCTGGCAAACTGGCTTTCCAGCGATTGGGGTTTTCCGAAACGCTGACTTTCGGCTTCGGCTTCCATATGGTCAATTTTGCGCTCAAACGATTCAAAGCGTGCCATTGCCTGATCCATTTTACCGTTATCCAGCTGGCGACGCACATCCCGGGAGGCTGAAGCCGCCTGATGACGTAATGTCAGCGCCTGCTGACGGGCACGGGTTTCGGTCAGTTTATTCTCAAGTTCGGTGATCTCGGATTTCATCCGGCTCAGGCTTTCTTCCGTCTGTGCGATTTCCTGCTGCAACGCCTCAATGACGCCGCTGAGCTTTTGCTTTTCCTGCAGAGCGGCACGGGCCAGTTCTTCTTTGTCTTTACGGATAGCCAGTTCTGCTTTTTCCTGCCACTCCTGTGACTGAAGCGTGGCCTGCTCAATGCGGCGACTCAGCTGCTTTTTCTCTGCCAGCGACCGCGCGGAGGTGGTACGGACCTCAATCAGAGTGTCTTCCATTTCCTGGATCATCAAACGTACCATTTTCTGCGGGTCTTCGGCCCGTTCCAGTAACGAATTGATGTTGGCATTCACGATGTCGGTAAAGCGTGAAAAAATACCCATAAAGATCCTCCTGAAGCTGCCGGGGTTCCCGGCGATAATGGTTTACACAAATGGTTTACACAAATGGTTTACACAAAAAGACAAAGCAAGTGGCGTGCCAGTTTTTAATGTGTTGTTTTTAAATACTTTATTTTTATTGCCCTGCGTGTCCTGGCCTGTAGAATGGTGTTATTCATCACTAATTGGTTAAATTCATCATGGAACAACGGGATCCTTTGCTGGGAGAAGCGAATAATTTTCTCGCTATGCTTGAGCAGGTTTCTGCGCTGGCGGCATTGAATAAACCGGTGCTGGTCATAGGCGAGCGTGGGACCGGGAAGGAGCTGATTGCCAGCCGTCTTCATTACCTGTCTCCGCGCTGGGATGGCCCTTTTATTTCTCTTAACTGCGCGGCACTCAACGAAAACCTGCTGGACTCGGAACTGTTTGGCCATGAGGCCGGGGCTTTTACCGGTGCCCGCACCCGCCATCTGGGCCGGTTTGAGCGGGCTGATGGGGGCACCCTGTTCCTGGATGAACTCGCCACCGCACCGATGCTGGTACAGGAAAAATTGCTGAGGGTGATTGAATACGGCCAGCTGGAACGCGTCGGCGGCAGTCAGCCATTACAGGTCAATGTCAGACTGATTTGCGCAACCAACGAGGATCTGCCGGCCCGTGCCGCCCGCGGTCAGTTCCGTGCCGATCTGCTGGACCGTCTGGCCTTCGATGTGGTGAATATTCCCCCGCTTCGTCAGCGGCAGTCCGATATTCTGCTGCTCGGTGAGCAATTTGCTATCCAGATGTGTCGGGAGCTTGGGTTGCCTCTGTTCCCGGGGTTTACCGCGAACGCCCGTCAGCAGTTGCTGGACTGGCACTGGCCGGGCAATGTGCGTGAACTGAAAAATGTGATTGAGCGCTCCGTCTACCGCCACCATTCCAGTGATGAGATGCTTGACCGGATTATTTTCAATCCGTTCCGCCCCGACTTCTCTCCGGGCGATGAGCAGAAAAGTGTTCCGGAAAGCCCGCCGCCGTTCAGCGCCGAACCTGAATTGCCGCTTGATCTCAGGGGATGGCAGCACCAACAGGAATGTGCGCTGGTCGAATACAGCCTGCGAACACATCACTTTCATCAGCGTAAAGCTGCCGAAGCCCTTGGCCTGACGTACCACCAGCTGCGCGCCTTGATAAAAAAACATCAGATAGCGGTCAGTCGCTGAGGCGGGAAAGACCCGTTTTCCCCGTCCGGTTCCGGGTTTCCTGAGACTTCGCCGGGCAGCACACCGCCTGAAGGCCGGTTGCCGTCAGGAATGTCAGCGCCACCGCGGCAGGATACGTCTGACCTCTGCTCCTTCCGCCCCTGCGTTGCGGATGCTGATACCACACCGCTGCGACCTGCCGGTCACGACCTCGTTCCGCTGATGTCACCGGCCCCGGCCTGACACCGGAGACTGTCTGCGTTTATCGCGTCCGGGACAGAGAACGCCTCAGTCAACGGCCAGGCACCCGAGACCGTTGTGAGGCAGCTCCCGGGTGATCACTGCGCGGTATCAGGCGGCAGGACTCCCCTGCAGTCAACACTAAAGTTGGGGTCCCTGCCGGGTTTACGGTACACTTCAGATAATCTGTAAATAATCTTTGAGTACTATGCTGAAATTATATTCCGCGTTGTGTCTTGCCGTTGCTCTGTTCAGTAACACTGCCTCTGCGTCAGTGGCATCTGATATCCGGCAGAATGGCTTCGTTTACTGTGTAAACGGGGTACTGAATACCTTTAACCCGCAATTAGCCAGTAGCGGGCTGACCGTCGATACTCTGGCGGCCCAGTTATATGACAGTTTGCTGGGGGTGGATCCCTATACCTACCGTCTGACGCCGGAACTGGCTTCCGGATGGGAAGTAAAGGATAACGGCGCGACCTATATTTTCCATCTGCGTCACCACGTCAGCTTCCAGAAAACGGCCTGGTTCACCCCCCACCGGGCAATGGATGCGGATGATGTTGTGTTCAGCTTCTCACGGATGTTTGACCGCAGCAGCCCCTGGCATGATATTGGCGGTGGCAGTTATCCCTATTTTGACAGCCTGAAGTTTCCGGATAACGTCCGCAGTATCAGAAAACTGGATAATTATACCGTTGAAATACAGCTGGCACAGCCGGATGCGTCTTTCCTCTGGCATATCGCCACCCATTACGCCCCGGTACTGTCCAAAGAATATGCCGACCAGCTCACGGCCAGCGGTCACGAAGAACAAATGGATCGTCAGCCGGTAGGCACCGGGCCTTTCCAGCTGAGTGAATATCATTCCGGACAATTTATTCGCCTGGCCCGTAACCCGGATTACTGGAAGGGCATTCCCCGCATGCAGCAGGTGGTGATCGATATCGGTGCGGGGGGTACGGGGCGTTTATCCAAACTGCTGACCGGTGAATGTGATGTTCTGGCTTATCCTGCCGCCAGTCAGCTGACCATTCTGCGGGATGACCCGCGCCTGCGGATGACACTACGTCCCGGGATGAATATCGCTTATCTGGCGTTCAATACCCGTAAACCGCCGCTGGATAATCCCGACGTCAGAAAGGCACTGGCGCTGGCCATTAATAATGACCGGCTGATGTCTTCGGTTTATTACGGTACTGCAGAGACCGCAGCCTCTATTCTTCCCCGGGCCTCCTGGGCTTATGACAGCCAGTCTGTCGTCTCCGATTATAATCCGGCTAAAGCGATGCAGGCCCTGAAGCAACTGAACGTGCACGATCTGCACCTGAGATTAATGGTGCCGACCGCCTCCCAGCCCTGGAACCCCAGCCCGCTGAAGACAGCGGAACTCATCCAGGCCGATTTGGGGCGTATCGGAGTGACGGTCAGCATCGTTCCGGTAGAGGGACGCTTTCAGGAGGCGCAGTTAATGTCGCTTAACCACGATCTGACACTGGCAGGCTGGTCCACCGACAGTAATGACCCGGACAGTTTTTTCCGCCCGCTACTCAGTTGTGCGGCGATAAGCTCTGCCACCAATTATGCCCACTGGTGTGACCCGGCCTTTGATACGCTCCTCCATCAGGCATTAACATCACAGCAATTGTCGGAGCGGATCGACAGTTATGCGCAGGCACAACAGATGCTGACCGCACAGCTCCCGGTACTGCCGCTGGCCTCTTCCCTGCGGTTACAGGCCTACCGTTATGATATTAAAGGGCTGGTCCTCAGTCCGTTTGGTAATACCTCCTTCGCCGGCGTCTATCGCGATGACGCTGAGGATAACGCTCCATGATTATTTTTATTCTGCGCCGCCTGGTCCTGCTGGTGATCACGCTGTTTCTGCTGTCACTGGTCGCTTTCAGCCTGAGTTATTTTACCCCGCACGCGCCTCTGGAAGGCGCTTCCCCGGGCGATGCCTGGTGGTTCTGGTTCAGGAGCATGCTGCAACTGGATTTTGGCGTATCCAGCGTCAACAGTCAGCCTATCACTGACCAGCTTAAAGAAGTGGTTCCGGCCACCCTTGAACTCTGCGTACTGGCTTTTCTGCTGGCACTGCTGCTGGGGATCCCGCTCGGCATCACCGCGGCGGTAATGCGTAATAAGTGGCAGGATAAACTGATCAGTGCCCTCGCCTTAGTGGGATTTTCTGTGCCTGTGTTCTGGCTGGCCCTGTTGCTGACCCTGTTCTTCTCACTGACCCTCGGCTGGCTGCCGGTATCGGGACGGCTGGATCTGCTCTATCCTCTGCAGCATGTCACCGGCTTTGTGCTGATCGATGCCTGGCTGTCGGATTCCCCCTGGCGGCATGAAATGTTGCTGAATATTCTCTGCCACCTGATTTTACCGGTAGTGACCCTGGCGGTAGCGCCGATGACAGAAGTGATCCGGCTTATCCGTAACAGTACCCTGGAGGTGCTGGATAAGAACTACGTAAAAGCCGCAGTGACCCGCGGTCTGTCACGGGTGACGGTGATCCGCCGGCATGTCCTGCACAATGCGTTGCCACCGGTGATCCCTCACCTGGGTCTGCAGTTTTCTACCATGCTGACACTGACGATGATCACTGAGGTGGTGTTTAACTGGCCGGGTCTGGGTCACTGGCTGATCGGGGCAATTCGTCAGCAGGATTATGCGGCGATTTCTGCCGGCGTCATGGTGATCGGCACCATGGTGATGCTGGTCAATGTGCTGTCCGATATTCTCGGCGCGGCACTGAACCCGCTGAAACACAAGGAATGGTACGCACTGCGTTAACACGGAGTGTGGCGGACGACGTATGACGGGAAAAAGCGTCAGGTATTGCTCTCCATGCGACAAGTGAAACGGCGGAGTGGTCTTACCTCCTGCGGCACAATTGAGGGGGTTATGACCGGCAGCAAGACGTCTCCCGGGAGGGTTACGATCTTTACCGGTTCTGCTATTTTTGCTCTGACATTCCTTCTGCTACGGCCATCTGAACCTGCAACTCAAGGTCAGATCGATATCCGGAAAAAGCGGCGGGTTTATCATGCGAACGCGATGCGGGAGATTTTGTGGATAATGCGTTGCTTATTGTATGCAGCATCGTCCTCTGGCGGGCTACCTGGTGGCGATTCGCTGAATAAAAAAGAGAGTTAATAAAAAGATAAAGTAAACCGGGCTATGCCCGGTCACTCTTCC
This sequence comes from Tatumella terrea, assembly GCF_039523755.1. Taxonomy (NCBI): domain Bacteria; kingdom Pseudomonadati; phylum Pseudomonadota; class Gammaproteobacteria; order Enterobacterales; family Erwiniaceae; genus Tatumella; species Tatumella terrea. The sequence continues at coordinate 55,594 of NZ_BAAAFX010000026.1, forward strand.
CGGGCACGGCCTTTCCGGCGGTCAGGGAATAAAATGTTCCCGTCACAGGGTTATTCCGGGTTGCTGAGACAACGATTGAGATCAGCACTGACATTATTGAATGTCCCGACGACCTGTGCCGGGTTTGCCGTTACCCAGGCACCGGATGTGGCTGATTTATCATCTTCAGGGGTCTGAGTAATCCGGCTGAAAACATAATGACGTTGTGACGCTGTCTCTGACACCTGCAGGGTAAAATTCACCACAAACGGCACCGGTGAACCCATCCGGTTGACGGTGTACGTTGTCTGACCGCTGTAGCCGTCAGCGGCCGGGACGAGACTCTGTGCGGCGTGGGTGGCCAGTACACACTGTCTGAGTTTCTCCGTGCTCAGAGGGCTGCCTGCCGACAGGGGGAAAGATTTGATGTATCCATACTGATTGCTATTGTCTGTGTAGACGCCCTTGATGGCAGTCACTGCCGCAGACTCAGGATGGCCGGACATACTGCAGCCGGACAGGAGTACCCCGACCAGTAATACCAGACCTGCTTTCTTATTCATGGTGCTGCCTCCCTGACAAATGTGTTTTCAATCTTAATGGGAAATGAAAGGCAGTAAAAGAACAACGCTGCAGCCTGTTACAATTACACGGGTTTTCACAACATCGCTTACACGGTGCGCACAAAAACCGGTTATGCGCAGGATGCAATGATGAGCGCCCGGGCGGGCCTTGCATAATATTGTGAATTCAACGGATAATCCCGCCCTCCCCGGCACGGCACTGACCGGCAGCTCACCGGTCACTGTCACGCATTGCAGGCCGGCGGAGGCTAACGCCCCGGGCCGGCAGATCCGCTGCCGGCAGTATTGAATCAAAATAAAAAGTTATTAAGCTATGAGCCAGCGTAACGCGCTGATAATTTAAAGCGATATTACATATGTTAAGAAGAAGCAAAGCAGGTATTTATGCCCATTGATAATGTCTATCAGGAAAAACGACTGCCTGGCGCCTTCCGTCAAGCCTGGGGGAAGTTTTACCATGACACGTCGGCCATGGTCGGGCTGTATGGCTTTGCCGCATTGATCTTTCTTTGCCTGTTTGGCGGCCTGCTGGCCCCTTACGGTGTCGATCAGCAATTTATGGGATACCAGTTACTGCCGCCTTCCTGGTCGCGGTACGGCGACGTCTCTTTCTTCCTCGGTACCGATGATCTTGGCCGGGATGTACTGAGCCGTTTACTGAGCGGTATCACGCCCACCGTCGGCAGTGCGCTGCTGGTCACCCTGTTTTCCGGGGTCTGCGCGCTGCTGCCCGGTATTCTTGCCGGGCTGACCCACGGTCTTCGCTCCGCCTTACTGAACCATATTCTCGATACCTTATTGTCGATCCCTTCCATGCTGCTGGCGATTATTGTGGTAGCCTTCGCCGGTCCCGGCCTGTTCCATGCCCTGGTAGCGGTCTGGCTGGCGTTGATGCCGCGGCTTATCCGCGCTATTTATATCGCCATCCACGAACAGATGGATAAGGAATATGTCATCGCGGCCAGACTGGATGGTGCCAGCCCTTTTATTCTGCTGCGTGATACCATTTTTCCGAATGTACTGCCCTCCGTGATCAGTGAGCTGACCCGGGCGCTGTCGATGGCCATTCTTGATATTGCAGCTCTGGGTTTTTTAGGCCTCGGTGCACAGTTACCCTCACCGGAGTGGGGAGCCATGCTGGGGGATTCGCTGGAGCTGATTTATGTGGCTCCCTGGACGGTCATGCTGCCCGGGCTGATGCTGATGCTTGCGGTGCTGATTATTAATTTATTCGGGGATGGCGTCCGCCGTGCCATTGAGGCTGGGGTAAAATAATGCCATTACTGGATATCCGTAATCTGACCATTGAGTTCTTCTCGTCCGAAGGCCCGGTGAAAGCGGTCGACCGTATTAATCTGACCCTGACAGAAGGCGAGATCCGCGGCCTGGTCGGTGAGTCCGGCTCCGGGAAGAGCCTGATAGCCAAAGCTATCTGCGGTGTCACCTCCGATAACTGGCGGGTGACCGCCGATCGCATGCGTTTTAATGACATCGATCTGTTGCGTCTTTCTCCCCGCGAGCGCAGAAAAATCATCGGTCATAATATTTCGATGATTTTTCAGGAACCTCAGTCCTGTCTGGATCCGTCTGAAAGTATTGGCCGTCAGCTGATGCAGGCCATCCCCCGCTGGACCTTTAAAGGGCGCTGGTACCGGCGCTTCTGGTTCTGGCGTAAAAAGCGCGCCATAGAGTTACTGCACAGGGTCGGTATTAAAGATCACAAAGATATCATGCGCAGTTTTCCCTATGAGCTGACAGAAGGTGAATGTCAGAAAGCCATGATCGCCATCGCGCTGGCCACCAAACCGCGCCTGCTGATTGCCGATGAACCGACCAATGCCATGGAGCCGACCACCCAGGCACAGATATTCAGGCTGCTCAGCCGGCTGAACCAGAATAACAATACGACCATTCTGCTGATAAGCCATGACCTGCGTACCCTGGGCCAGTGGGCGAACCGGATTAATGTGATGTACTGCGGACAAACCGTCGAAACGGCCGTCAGTGAGGAGCTGATCTCTGCCCCTCATCATCCCTACACTCAGGCGCTGATCCGATCGATGCCCGATTTCGGGCGTTCACTGCCGCATAAGAGCCGGCTGAACACCCTGTCGGGTGCGATACCCTCGCTGGAACATCTGCCAATGGGCTGCCGGCTCGGTCCACGCTGCCCTTATGCACAGCGCAAATGTATCGAAGCCCCGGCACTGACCGGTACCAAAAGCCACAAATACGCCTGTCACTTTCCATTAAATAAAGAGCTGTAGTTCCATGGAAACCTTACTCGAAGTCCGCGATTTGTCGAAAACCTATCGCTATAAAACCGGCCTTTTCCGTCCTCAGCATGTGGATGCGGTCAGAAATGTCAGTTTTACCCTGCGTGAAAGGCAGACCCTCGCCATCATCGGCGAAAACGGCTCCGGTAAATCGACGCTGGCCAAAATGCTCAGTGGCATGATCGAACCCAGCGCGGGTGAAATTATTATTAATAATCATCCGCTAAGCTTCGGGGATTACGGTTACCGTAGCCAGGTCATTCGCATGATCTTCCAGGACCCGGGCACTTCGCTGAATCCCAGACAACGCGTCAGTCAGATCCTCGATCTGCCGTTGCGGCTGAATACGTCCCTGACCCCGGAGGAACGGGAAGCACGCATCATCGAAACCCTGCGTAAAGTCGGTCTGCTGCGGGATCATGCCGGTTATTACCCGCATATGCTGGCGCCGGGCCAGAAACAGCGCCTGGCACTGGCCAGAGCACTGATCCTCCAACCACGGGTCATTGTTGCCGATGAAGCTCTGGCCTCACTGGATATGACCATGCGGTCACAGCTGGTGAACCTGATGCTGGAATTACAGGACAGGGACGGGCTATCGTTTATTTATGTCACTCAGCATATCGGCATGATGAAACACATCAGTGACTGTGTGATGGTCATGCACCAGGGAGAGGTGGTTGAGCGCGGCGGAACAGCCGATGTGCTGGCCTCTCCGTTACATGATCTGACCAAACGGTTAATTCAGAGTCATTTCGGCGAGGCTCTGACCGCCGATGCCTGGCGAAGGAATGACCGTTAATTCACAGAATTACGTCCTGTTTCACCGTAACTTTACCTGATAACCCATTGTCGTGTTAGAATCCCCGGATTGAACATCGCGGACAGGTTGTTAATTATACAATCGCCGCCGCCACAATAACTATTTTTAAGGATTACAGCTATGGGTTTTCTTTCCGGTAAGCGCATTCTGATCACTGGCGTCGCCAGTAAACTGTCTATCGCATGGGGTATTGCCCAGGCAATGCACAAGCAGGGTGCGGAACTGGCATTCACTTACCAAAACGAAAAATTAAAAGCGCGTGTTGAAGAATTTGCCAAAGATCTGGGTTCTGACATCGTGTTACCTTGCGATGTTGCTGAAGATGAAAGCATCAAAAGCCTGTTCACCGAACTGGAAAAAGTCTGGCCAAAATTTGACGGCTTTGTTCACTCTATCGGTTTCGCACCAGGCGACCAGTTAGATGGCGACTACGTAAATGCCGTGACCCGTGAAGGCTTTAAGATTGCCCACGATATCAGTGCCTACAGCTTTGTTGCGATGGCAAAAGAGTGCCGTGCGATGCTGAACCCGAATTCAGCACTGTTAACCCTGTCTTACCTGGGTGCAGAGCGCGCTATCCCTAACTACAACGTGATGGGTCTGGCGAAAGCCTCTCTGGAAGCCAACGTGCGTTACATGGCTAATGCGATGGGTCCTGAAAGCGTGCGTGTTAACGCCGTCTCTGCCGGCCCTATCCGTACGCTGGCGGCTTCCGGTATCAAAGATTTCCGTAAGATGCTGTCGCATTGTGAAGCGGTCACCCCGATCCGCCGTACCGTCACCATCGAAGATGTGGGTAACTCTGCAGCCTTCCTGTGTTCTGACCTGGCCGGCGGCATCACCGGTGAAGTCGTTCACGTTGACGGTGGCTTCAGCATCGCCGCAATGAACGAACTGGAACTGAAATAAGTTCTGTCAGCAGGCGGTATCAACCGCCTGTTTTTCTTCCTGCTTTTTTCTGCCACCGCCCCCCTGTTTATATATCTGCCCGTTATTAGTTAGTCTGTAACATTCCTTCTCCCTGAACCTTCTGTCAGTCACTATAGGCGCAGTGATTTTGCGCAGGCCCCCACGGGTCAGGCATGATATCAGAGGATTGTGTATGGAATTACGACGTCATAACCGTCCCACCGCAGGGGATAACAGCGATCCCGTCTTACGCCCGTCCACCCCCGCCGTCTGTCACCGATCTCCTGCCGTCAGGCAGCACCGTGATCTTCTTGCCGGACTGGCACAGCACCCGGTGCCGGATAAAAAGTTTCGCCAGCCACTGCAGCCCTTATCCCAGCACTCTGCGGCAATCTACAGCAGGCTGTTTCCGGAAAGTCCCTGTCCTGAGCCACACGGCAGCCTCACCCTCTATGAACGTCTGACCATCGCACTGACGGTCGCTCAGCTGACAGAAACCGGAGCCCTTAGCGACTTCTACGCGGAGTGGCTCAGCCCCTTACCGGGCCCCGCAGGGACCCGTGAAAATAATCTTCGGCTGACCACGATCACCGAATATACCCGTTTACTGACCTGCTCCTCGGCAGCAACCCCCTCCCCGCAGCGGGCGGGCCTGCAGCAATCGGGCCTGACTCTGGCGGATATCGTTACCCTGCACCAGTTATGCGGTTTCGTGGGCTGGCAGGCACAGTGGATTAGCGGAGTGATGACACTGGCGGCTGACGGAGTCACATCACATTACAGTAACCCCCCACTCCCCCCCTATCCTGACCTGCTCACCGGCGGGATCAGAGAGCCTTTAGCCAGGCTTAAGGTGTCCGGGCCCGTCACCGCCCGGCGTCACCTGTTGCGGGACATCAGGACACTGGGCCAGCCATCGCTGAACGCGGAGATTATCGGTCAAGCCCCGGCGGCAGCCCGTGCCTGGCTGATTCTGAGAGCGTTATCCGGCCCGACGGCCGATGCCGGTCACCTCTTTACAGAGAGTACTGCCATGCCTCCTGATTTTCGCCGGCGGACTTCCCCGCTTTCCTGCCGTGAACTGGAGGCACTGAAACGTCAGGATCGGAAAGCTGACGATCTGCTGTCGTTACTGGGCAGGATCGCCATGAATATCTGGGATTACCGGCTGATTCAGCTGGCCGTCGTGTGAGTCATGACCGGCAGCGCCCCGCGCGCTTCATCGAAGAAGTGCTGAACCAGAGGCGTGGCTTTACCCGCGCTGGCGATGACCATCGCTCCCTGGCGGTTCATCGGTGGCATATCGACCGGGCTCTCCCCGAGCCCGTTCAGCATCGCCGGCAAAATATGACCTTTCGGGGCCAGCATCACTCCCATACCGCGATGAACACTTTCCAGCAGTTGCGATACGGAAGCACTTTCGATAATGGTGCGGAAGGATAACCCTGCCTGCCGGAAGCCATTATCCAGATAACGCCGGAAGTAGCGTGTCTGTTCGGCCAGGCAGAGCGGCAATGCTGCCACTGTTGCCAGCGGCAACCGCTCACTGCGCGTCAGTTGCGCAAAGGTATTGCGGCAATAGAGCGCCACCACGCCTTCGTCGGCAAAGAAGGCAGCCTGAAACTGTAACTGACGCAAGGTGATCAGTTCGAAAAAACCAAAAGCCACATCGACGGTGTGACCGTTGATCGCTTCCAGTAACTGGTCTGCACTCATCACATCAATCCGGTAATTAATTTCAGGATAGCGTGCCGATACCGCCTGTAAGACCCCGGTCAGTGAAATACTGCACTGCGGAACCACGCCCACCCGCAGTGTGCCCTGAATACCATGTTTCATGGCATCGACTTCCAGTTTCAGCCCCTGATACACAGAGACCATTTCCCGCGCCCAGGAGAGTACCCGTTCGCCTTCCGGCGTGAACCCGGAAAATGTATTAGTCCGGTTAATCAGAGAAACGCCCAGTTCATGCTCGAGGTTCTTCAGCCGCATGGAAAGTGTCGGCTGACTGACAAAACTGGCTTCGGCGGCCCGGCCAAAATGTTTTTCCTGTTCCAGGTTACACAAATAGACCAGTTGTTTTAAATCCATGTGCTGTCCTTCCGGTACTAAAGCATCGATCATCTGCGTCGCTGACTGGCCCCGGGCGCAGCCGGGAGCGTATGAGTTAAGGGTGGCCGCATTTAAGCCAGCTTGCAAGCGGCTCACGATAAACAGGCTCTATCGCTCGTTAATTGTAATCAATTAGACACCACGAAAACATAAAAGCACAATTCTGTTCATATAATGAGTACAATTATTCAACATCACCTAACGGAAGCGGCATCCACTATGAAATTTAAACGTCAGATTAAACCGTACCATGCGGCAGCCGGTGGCTGGGGTTCGCTGGAAGCCACGACCCGCTTCGTTTTCGACAGTAAAGCGGCACTTAAGAATATGCGCAACCTGATGCGTATGAATAAAGCCCGCGGGTTTGACTGTCCGGGCTGCGCCTGGGGCGATGATAATAAGAGTACCTTCAGTTTTTGCGAAAACGGTGCCAAAGCAGTGACCTGGGAAGCTACCCGCCGCACCGTTGACCCTGACTTTTTTGCACAGCATAGCGTCAGCCGCCTGTATGCCGAAAGCGACTATTTTCTGGAATATCAGGGAAGGTTAACCCACCCGCTCTCTTATAACCCGGAGACCGACCATTATGAACCCGTCAGCTGGGAAGACGCCTTTACTCTGATTGCTCAACATATTCATGCCATGGATAATCCGAACCAGATTGAGCTATATACCTCCGGGCGCGCCAGTAATGAAGCCTCATGGTTATATCAGTTATTTGGCCGCATGCTGGGCACCAATAATTTCCCTGACTGCTCCAATATGTGTCATGAAGCCAGCGGTACCGGTCTGAAACGGAGTATTGGTGTCGGTAAAGGCACTATCCGGCTGGATGATTTTGACAGTGCGGATGCTATTTTTGTTTTCGGACAGAACCCCGGCACCAACCATCCGCGTATGCTGCACAGCTTACGTCATGCCGCCGATCACGGGGCTAAGATCGTCACCTTTAATACACTACGTGAACGTGGCCTTGAACGGTTTGCCGACCCGCAGAATCCGCTGGAAGTGGTGACCCCGATGGCCGGGAAGATCAGTTCGTCTTATTACCAGCCCCGTCTCGGCGGCGATATGGCGGCCGTGCGCGGGATGGTAAAAGCCCTGCTGGAAGAGCATCGCCGCCAGCTGGCGCAGGGTGGTCAGGGAATTTTCGATATGCAGTTCATCAGTGAACACACCCACGGGGTGGAAGCCTATCTGGCGGCGGTGGATGCGACCGGCTGGGAGATGATTATTGCCGGGTCCGGCCTTTCCGAAGAGGAGCTGCGCCAGGCGGCGGCTATCTATCAGCACTCAGAACGGGTGATTTGTACCTGGGCGATGGGCATCACTCAGCATAAACATTCGGTCGATACTGTACGTGAGATGGCCAACCTGCAACTGTTGTTCGGCCAGCTCGGGAAAAAAGGGGCCGGCCTGTGTCCGGTACGCGGGCACAGTAATGTGCAGGGAAACCGGACCATGGGCATCGACGAAAAGCCCGGAGCCCCGTTTCTGGACGCGCTGGGCGCGCATTTCGGTTTCGAACCGCCGCGCCGCGCCGGGCATAGCACCGTGGAAGCCATCGAAGCCATGCTGCGTGATGAAATTCGTGTACTGATCACCCTCGGCGGAAACCTGGCGGCGGCGGCACCGGACTCCCCGCGCACCGAAGAAGCGATCCAACGCTGCGGTCTGACCGTACATATCAGTACCAAGCTGAACCGCACACACCTGGTCCCGGGCTATGAGAACAGCCTGATATTACCGACCCTGGGCCGTACCGAACGGGATATGCAGCGCAGCGGCTCTCAGTTTATTACGGTTGAGGATTCTTTCAGCATGGTCCATGCCTCTGAAGGGGTCGGTATTCCGTTGTCAGAGCATCAGCGTTCCGAAACCGCCATCGTGGCCGGGATAGCCAATGCCGTGCTCGGCAGAGAGAAAGCCGACTGGCAAGGCATGGCCGACGACTACTCGATTATCCGTGACCATATTGCCGCCACCCTGCCGGGTTTTGACGATTTTAATCAGAAATGCGAGCAACCCGGCGGATTCTATCTGGGGAATGCCGCTGCCCGGCATGTGTTCGGGACCCCGTCGGGGAAAGCCGAATTCAGTGCTGCCCCTCTGCCGGGAACACTGTTCCCGCAGCTTGGCGACGCGACGGTGCCTTTTGTTTTACAGACACTCCGTTCTCATGACCAGTACAACACCACCATCTATGGGCTGGATGATCGCTATCGGGGGGTTTACGGCCAGCGCAGGGTGGTATTTATTCATCCGGAAGATATGGCTGAACAAGGGATGCACGAAGGCGACCAGGTGGATATCGAAACCCTGTGGAATGATGGCATTACCCGGCAGGTGCACGGTTTTGTGCTGGTGCCCTATAACATCCCCCGCGGTAACCTGGCGGCGTATTATCCGGAGACGAACCCGCTGGTCCCGTTATCCAGTTACGGGGATGACAGCGGTACGCCAACCTCTAAGTCGATACCGGTGAAACTGGCCCTCACCCGGCAGCAGCCGTCATTACGTATCGCCTGAGGAAAAATCACGCAGAAAAGCCGGGGGATGAGTCCGGCTTTTTTTATCTTTCTCGGTTTGGCTATTGCCCGGCAGCGATGATTCGCGTAAAACTGTCAGCCGCTGTTAGGCCACGAAACTATAAAATTATGTTCCAGGATAACCCGCTGCTGTCGCAGCTGAAAGAAACACTTCATGCACAAACTCCCCGCGCGGAAGGTGTGGTAAAAGGTACCGATAAAGGCTTTGGCTTCCTGGAAGTCGATGCCCAGAAAAGTTACTTTATTCCGCCGCCGCAGATGAAAAAAGTGATGCATGGCGACCGTGTGGTTGCTGTCATCCAGACCAATAACGGAAAAGAAAGTGCCGAACCGGAAACCCTGGTGGAGCCCTTCCTGAGCCGTTTTGTCGGTCGCGTCCAGAAAAAAGATGACCGGTTATCGATTATTCCCGATCATCCGCTGCTGAAAGATGCCATTTCCTGCCGGCCCGCCCGTCACCTGGAACATGAATTTCAGGCCGGAGACTGGGCGGTGGCTGAGATGCGTCGTCACCCGTTAAAAGGTGACCGTAGTTTTTATGCCGAACTGACCGGGTTTATTACCTTCGCTGAGGATCATCTGGCCCCGTGGTGGGTGACACTGTCACGCCACAATCTGGAACGTGAAGCGCCGGACGTTGGCTTCGGTGAGATGCTCGATGAACAGTTGACCCGTGAAGATCTTACCGCGCTGGAATTTATCACCATCGATAGTGCCAGTACGGAAGATATGGACGACGCCCTGTACACCGAAGAACTCCCGGACGGTAAGCTTCGTCTGACGGTGGCCATTGCCGACCCCACCGCCTACGTCCCGCAAGGCAGTGAGCTGGATAAACTTGCCGCACAGCGCGCATTTACCAACTATCTGCCGGGCTTTAACATTCCGATGCTGCCACGTGAGCTGTCTGATGATGTCTGCTCACTGCGTCCCGGCGTACGCCGCCCGGTACTGGCCTGTCATATCGTTATTGATAAAGACGGTACACCGGAAGCGGAGACCCGTTTCTTTGCCGCATGGATCGAATCAAAAGCCAAACTGGCTTATGACGATGTTTCCGACTGGCTGGAAAATAGCGGTGACTGGCAGCCTGCCAGCGATGCGATAGCTCAGCAGATCACCCTGCTGCAACGTTTTTGCCTGGCCCGTAATGAATGGCGCCGTAAGCATGCCCTGGTATTCAAAGACCGTCCGGATTACCGCTTTATTCTGGGTGAGAAAGGCGAAGTACTGAAAATCGTTGCAGAGCCACGCCGCATTGCTAACCGCATGATCGAAGAAGCGATGATCACCGCCAATATCTGCGCGGCTAACGTGCTGGGTGAGGCGCTGGGCTTTGGTATCTACAATGTCCATGCGGGCTTTGATGAAGCAAATGCCGAACAGGTGACCGGGGTTCTTGCGGGTCATGGCATTACGGTCGATCCTAAAGAGATCGCGACCCTGGAAGGCTTTAAGGTGATGCGTCGTGAGCTGGACAGTATGCCGACCCAGTATCTGGATAGCCGCATCCGTCGCTTCCAGTCATTCGCCGAAATCAGCACCAAACCAGGCCCCCATTTCGGTCTGGGGCTGGAAGCCTATGCCACCTGGACCTCGCCTATCCGTAAATATGGTGACATGATCAACCATCGTTTACTGAAGGCGATTATTCTGGGCCAGCAGGCTGAATTGCCGGCAGAAGAGCTGACCACCATTATGGGTGAGCGTCGCCGTCTGAATCGCATGGCGGAACGGGATGTCGGGGACTGGTTATATGCCCGTTATCTGGCCCCCTATGCCGGTACCGACCAGAAGTTTGCGGCAGAAATCATTGATATTTCGCGCGGCGGTATGCGTGTCCGTCTGACGGACATTGGTGCCGTAGCCTTTATCCCGGCGCCGTTTATCCATAGTGTGCGGGATGAACTGGTGTGCAGCCAGGATAGCGGCACCGTACAAATCAAGGGTGAAGAGCGCTATCGCGTGACAGATCTTATTGAAGTCACCATTGCAGAAGTCCGTATGGAAAACCGCAATGTAGTCGCCCGTCCGGTCGTCTGATGACCGCAGCATACTCCCTGCGGGGAGTATGCTCTTTTCTTCTTTGCTCCCTGTCTCTGACCGTTAACGGCCCTGCCGTGACTTCCTCGATGTTGCCTTTTACTGTGATTCTCCTTAACAGTTTACCGCGTTGCTGGCCCACCCGGCGGTTAAAAGACCGGCAAGGCATGACTGCGGATCTCAATGGGGCCGCTGAATGACGGCCGGGAAGCCCCGACGCCTCCGAAAAGCAGACCTTCACCAGTATTTGCAAAAAGATTCAGAATATTCACGCTATTCCTGTCCGCAGTTTTCGCTGTACTCTCTCAGTCATCGGCTGCCGGACGGCCGTCATCCCTGCGACGGGCCGTTATCCGGTCCATCACAGGTTACAAGATTTTAGTCGTTTTATTCGCCGTCAACGGCAATAAACTGAGGAGCTGACCGTGATCATCACAAAAAAAACGATAACGTCGATGATTGTTATCACACTGCTGGTCGGAAGTGTTACCGGATGTTCTAACTGGTCAAAACGGGACAGACATACCGCTCTGGGCGCCGGGATCGGCGCTATCGGCGGGAATATACTGACGGGCGGGAGTACTCTGGGGACCTTAGGGGGTGCAGCCGTAGGTGGCGTTGTCGGCCATCAGACGCACTGAACCAATGCGGAAAAAGGGCCAGTCATGGCCCTTTTTTTATGGCAGAGAGATCAGCCACCGGCGAGTTTTACTGTTAACCCTTTGGCTTCCAGCAGCGATTTCAGTAAATCGCGCTTATCCCCCTGAATTTCGATATCGCCTTCTTTGACCGCGCCCCCGCACCCGCATTTCTTCTTCAGTTCTGCGGCGAGTTTAGCCAGTTCGGCATCCGGCAAATCCAGGCCGGTAATAATGCATACTCCTTTGCCTTTACGGCCACTGGTCTGACGCTGGATCCTGACAATACCGTCCCCTTTAGGGCGCTCTGTCACTGCTTCAGCCGGCCTGATACGTCCGCTCTCCGTGGAATACACCAGATTATCCCGGGCCATTATACCCCCTGTAAAGATTGCAGAATCGATGCCAGCGCCGCCGCCGGGTCGGCGGCCTGAGTAATCGGACGCCCTATTACCATATAGTCTACCCCGGCCTGCTTAGCCTGTGGCGGGGTCATGATGCGGCGCTGATCCTGTGCGGCACTGCCTTCGGGGCGAATCCCCGGTGTCACCAGAGCAAAATCATGCCCCAGCTGCTGTCGGAAACTGACCGCTTCATGTGCAGAACAGACCACACCATCCAGGCCACATTCTTTGGTCAGTCCCGCCAGATGCAGTGCATGCGCGGCAGGGGTTCGATCTATACCGATATCGCGTAAATCACTGGCTTCCATACTGGTTAAAACGGTCACCGCAATCAGCAGTGGCGCATCGTTGCCCATCGGGATCAGGGCTTCACGCGCAGCATTCATCATTCTTGCCCCGCCACTGGCGTGCACATTAACCATCCAGACGCCAAGGTCGGCTGCCGCAGCGACGGCATGGGCGACGGTGTTCGGAATATCGTGAAATTTAAGATCGAGGAAAACATCGAATCCCCGTGATTGCAGGGTCTTTACCCATTCCGGCCCGAAACGGGTAAACATCTCTTTACCCACTTTCAGCCGGCAGCGTTGCGGGTCGATAAGGTCTGTCAGCGCTAATGCCCGATTGATATCGTCAAAGTCGAGTGCAACCAGCACCGGTGAAGTAACAGAAGATGGCGATACAGCAGTCATGGCAGTTTTCCTTTAAATAACAAAAGAGCATCGGGCTTGGCTGATAAACGGCGCTTATTCTACCTGCCTGACTTTCGTTGTCACCTTTTTTGCACGGTGCCGCGGGCTAAGTATTAACAACCCAGTGTATGTTGTAACTAAAAGTCAGATCAAAAAACAGAGCCTGCGCTCTGTCCGGGGTTATTGTCCGTCCAGGCCGCGGATCGGTTTAACCGAAGCCCAGGTGCGGCATGAAGGGCAATGCCAGTAGATGGCATGGGCGGTAAAACCACATTTTTCGCACCGGTAACGCGGTCGGGTGCGGATCTGCTCGCCGACCATATTACGCAGCACCGCCAGGCTCTGTTTCGCCCGCCCGTCTTCAGCATCCTGCAGATAATAGTTGATCAGACGATGGAAACCACGTGTGGTCGGATGCTGGTCCAGTTGCTTCATCAGGAACAGCTGTGCCGGTTCAGTGCCTTCGGTCGAATCGATGATATCGGCCAGATAAAGCTCCGCAGAGTTCCCGGTGTTTGCGGCGACACAGCGTTGCAAAAACTCCACCCACTGGGCCGGCGTATTCAGACGTTGATAACATCCTTCCAGCAGTGGCAGAACTTCACTAACGAATTCAGGGTCCTGCTGCAGTACACGTTGCATGCTCTGTACAGCTTTCTGGTCATCCCCTTTTTCGATAAAGATCCGTCCCATCATGATTGAGATCCGGGCGCAGTTTTTATCGGCAGATTCCCCTTTTTTCAGCAGGCTGAGCGCCTTATCCAAATCGTCGCTGCTCATCGCCTGCAGAGCCAGCTCACAATACAGATGCGCAATAACCCGCTTCTGCTTATCCTGCCCCAACCGCACCAGCCGCTCAGCGGTATCGATCGCCTGACTCCAGTCACTGGTCAGCTGATAGATCTGTAATAACTGTGTGAGGGCACCTTCGCGGAAATCGGTCTCATCCGTGAGCTGGGCAAACATATCCTCGGCGCGGTCATAAAGGCCGGCCGCCAGATAGTCCCGGCCCAGCTGCTGAACCGCCAGCAAACGCTGATCGTAGTCCAGAGACGTACTTTCCATTAAGGACTGGTGGATACGGATCGCCCGGTCCACTTCCCCGCGGGAACGAAACAGATTACCCAGCGTCAGATGCGCTTCTATCGCCCCGCTATCCTCTTTAAGCATATCCAGGAACAGGTCGACCGCTTTATCCTGCTGATTTGAAAGTAAAAAGTTTACGCCGGTCACGTAGTCCCGGGAAAGGCGATTGGCTCCCTGTTGTTTGTCCTGATGCGCGCTACGCCGTCCCATGTACCAGCCATAGGCCGCTGCAACAGGCAATAACAGAAACAACAATTCGAGCATAGCCGATTATTCCTTCACCACGGATTTATCCCTGGCTGTGGTGACAGAAGTGGCCGGGGTAAATTGCGTCTCAAGACGCTTAATCTTACGCCGGGCGTGTGATAATGCCAGACGCATCCGCAGCCAGAACAAGCCGCAGATCACCCACCCGAGAATAAAACCGGCACCAAATAGCGTTGCCAGCAGCGTAGAAATACGGAAATCGCCCTGAGCGAGCAGATAGTTAAAGGTCACTATCTGATCATTTTTGGCTCCCAGGGTAATGGAGATGATAAAAATGACCAGTACGACTAAAAAAATCAGTAAATATTTCACAATGCATCCTGTTATCGTCTTCTTTTTCTCATCAGCCGTAAAAACAGCGACGCCCGACCGACGGAAAGTACTCCGGGTTAACCGCATCATTCTATTATGGGGATGCTGGCTGTATTTACAATATTACTTTTCTCTTAGTCACATAAATTACCCCTGCCGATCATGCCCGGTCAGGAGCCGCCTGAATAGGGTACAGGCCACCGTCAGCGTAATACCGGCAACAATCACTGACATTGTCACATCCCACGGCCAGTGCATACCGAGTGCCATCCGGCTCCACATCACCACCATCGCCCAGACAAAGGTCGCAATGACGGTAATATAATGGCGTTTAACACCTGCCAGTACCAGCATCAGCAGTGCCCAGCAGGCCGCAAACATACTGTGCCCTGACGGGAAGGAGTAGCCAGTCTCATAAGCCCAATGTTGCCGCAGCCAGCCGGGGATCACCTGCTGCTGCCAGGCCACCCGCCCGACCAGCTGTCCGCGCTGCTGACGGGAAAGATGATAAAAACTGCCGACCGCGGTACCGGACTCCTTGCTTATCCATAAGGTATAAGGCCTGGGTTCCTGCACGTAATGCTTGATAAGCTTGTTGACCCCCTGCCCGCCCCAGACCACCAGCACCACCAGCACTGCCGTCTGCGCGAGCTCACGGAGGCCCGCACCATCACTATAACGTAACCACAGCAGCCACCCGCCAAGCAGTAACGTGGTCAGTATACCCCAGGGCCTCGTCACCGTCTCAGTAAAGGCGAATAATAGCGGCTGAAGAGGCAGCGTATTACCGGGCTGCCAGTGCCAGCCCGATACCCAGACCAGCAGAGGCAGACAGAGTAATATCAGCACACCGGCACTGACAGATTTTAAAACCATAAACATCGGATATCCTTTTTCTGCCTGTCGTTAGTGAAAATTATCATTTTCTGCGCCTGCCGCAATACGTTATTCTCCCCGCTTGCCTGATTGTGCTTTCGCGCCGGCATGAGCGGCATAATATTACGTTACGATGCACAATTATGGCACAATACGGAGATAACCTCTGCCGTTCAGAGTGCTGATAATAATACAGTTTTAGAGTAACGGAGTTTACATGCAACTTAAGCGGGTGGCGCAGGCCACACTACCCACACCCTGGGGCGATTTCCTGATGGTGGGGTTTGAAGAAATAAAAACAGGTAAAGACCACGTCGCGCTGGTCTATGGCGATATCAGTGGCGAGACGCCCGTCCTTGCCAGAGTTCACTCTGAATGTCTGACCGGGGATGCGCTATTCAGCTTACGTTGTGACTGTGGTTTCCAGCTTGAAGCCGCACTCAATGCCATCGCCACCGAAGGCCGGGGTGTCCTGCTGTATCATCGTCAGGAAGGCAGAAATATTGGCCTGCTGAATAAAATCCGTGCTTACGCGTTGCAGGATCAGGGACTGGATACTGTCGAGGCGAACCTCAGACTCGGCTTTGCCGCCGATGAGCGTGATTTTACGCTGTGTGCCGATATGTTCAGTTTACTGGACGTTCACGCTGTCCGCTTGCTGACCAATAATCCACGGAAGGTCAGAGTACTGGCCGATGCCGGGATCAATATTACCGAACGTGTCCCGCTTGAAGTCGGGAGAAACCCGAAGAACAGCGGTTATCTGGATACGAAAGCCTTAAAAATGGGGCATTTACTGCATCCGCACAATGATGACTGATCCCCGTCCGCAGTAATCCGCCACTGTCCGTTCTGCGTTACCCGTGATCCGCTGCCCGGCAGCAATACGGATCACGGGCAACCCTCAGCCACCGGCAAACAATACCGTTAGCGGGTCAGGTCAGCAGCTGCAGGATAAGGAAGGTAACCCCTGCCCAGAAGGCCAGGCAGAGGAGTAATGCCAGCCCCCAGACGCGGCAACGATAACGGCAGAGAGACGTTTTACGTGAGGTTTCTGAAGCCGGAGACCCTTGCGGGCGGGTACGAAAAGAAAAATGCATAATACATCCCTGTTTACCTGACAAAATACTTCAGCGGTCGTATCGGACTTGCGGAGTTATTCTGTCGCCGGTCATCCATGACCGGCATGATAAAGATCAAAGTTAACATCAGCCACGTCGGGCCGATGTCACGTTCCGGTTATTTAACCGGTAAACGGATATCTTTAAACATCGCTTCAATATCTTCATTCGAGCGTAAAGCAATCGCCGCATCCACCACATCCCGGGTCAGATGAGGGGCAAATCGCTGAATAAAGTCATACATATAGGTTCTGAGGAAACTGCTGCTCCTGAAACCTATTTTAGTGGTGCTGTAGGTGAAAATATCAGACACATCGATCTTCACCAGATCGGTTTCCGTCACCGGGTCGATGGCCATACTGGCAATCACCCCAATCCCCAGTCCCAGACGAACATAGGTTTTAATGACATCTGCGTCGGTGGCGGTAAAAACAATCTTTGGTGTCAGACCGGCCTGATTGAAAGCAGAATCCAGTTCAGAACGGCCGGTGAACCCAAAGGTATAGGTCACCAGCGGAAACTCGGCTAGGTCCTGGATAGTCACCCGCGCTTTTTCGGTCAGCGGATGTCCCGGCGGAACGACGATGGCACGGTTCCAGTGGTAACAGGGCAGCATCACTAAATCATCATAGAGGTGTAACGCCTCGGTCGCGATAGCGAAGTCAGCATTGCCTTTTGATACCGCTTCCGCTATCTGCGTCGGCGACCCCTGATGCATGTGCAGGGATACCCGCGGATAACGCTGGATAAAACCTTTGATGACGGGGGGAAGCGCATAACGTGCCTGGGTATGTGTGGTTGCGACGTACAGAGATCCCTGATCCGGCCAGGTATGCTCACCGGCGACCGATTTTATCGCTTCCACTTTAGATAATACTTCACGCGCAATACGAATGATTTCATCGCCGGCCGGGGTCACCTGAGTCAGGTGTTTACCACTGCGGGAGAAGATTTGCACACCGAGCTCATCTTCCAGCATACGAACCTGTTTACTGATCCCCGGCTGGGAGGTATAAAGCCCTTCCGCAGTGGAGGAAACATTCAGGTTATGGTTAACGACTTCGACGATATAGCGTAATTGCTGTAATTTCATAGCCCACCTTTTCGGGACAAAAGGTACTTATTGCCTGCATTCCTGCAAAAAAGTTATCTGATTAATTTATATTTATTAACAGGCTATCTATTGCTGTTAACTATAACCACTATAGCATTAATTTATAATTAACAGAACAAATAGCTATATCCGTTAAATTAAAAAAGCCAGCAAATGCTGGCTTCTTTGAGACAAAAAATACTACTTTTTCACTTCCTGCCACTGACCATCAATAAAGAACATTGACCAGCCGGTCGCCTTACCGTCTTTTTCCGAAGACACATATTGCTGTTTAGTCTTACGACTAAAGCGGACCAGCGTTTTATTCCCATTGGGATCAACGGCCGGCGCCTGAGTCAGATACGTAAACTTCTCCGGCAGACGGTCGCTGAACCGCTGTAACTCTTCCACCAGCGGTGCGCGTGTCTCGCGGGATTTCGGGAAGGTGTTGGCGGCCAGGAATATACCCGCGGCCCCGTCACGCAGCACAAAATAGGCGTCAGACTTCTCACAGGCAAGCTCAGGTAACGGCACCGGATCTTCTTTCGGCGGAGCCACATCGCCGTTACGCAGGATCTTGCGGGTATTTTTACAGTCGTCGTTGGTACAGGCCATGTATTTTCCGAAACGCCCCATCTTCAGGTGCATTTCGCTGCCACATTTTTCGCATTCCACGACCGGACCATCATACCCTTTAATCCGGAACTCACCTTCTTCGATTTCATACCCGTCGCAGGAAGGGTTATTACCGCAGACATGCAGTTTACGTTTCTCATCGATCAGGTAACTGTCCATGGCGGTACCGCATTTACGGCAACGGGGACGCGCACGCAGGGCGTTAGTTTCCGCATCTTCACCTTCCAGAATATTAAGGACTTCATTTTCCGGGATCAGGTTAATCGTCTGCTTACAACGCTCTTTTGGCGGCAGTGCATACCCGGAACACCCAAGGAAGACCCCTGTGGTGGCGGTACGGATGCCCATATGCCGCTGACAGGTCGGACATTCGATCGAGGTCAGCACCATCTGATTCGGTTGCATGCCACCCTCTTCCGGATCTTTGTCTGCTTTCTGCAGCTGATCACTAAAATCGGTGAAGAAATGATCCAGAACGGCACGCCACTCGGCCTGATTATTCGCCACCTGGTCGAGGTTGTCCTCCATCCGCGCGGTAAAATCATAATTCATCAGCTCGCGGAAGTTATCTTCCAGACGATCGGTGACGATTTCCCCCATCTTTTCTGCATAGAAACGACGGCTCTCCACCCGGACATACCCCCTGTCCTGGATGGTTGAGATGATGGAGGCGTAGGTCGAAGGACGACCGATACCGCGTTTTTCAAGCTCACGGACCAGCGAGGCTTCACTGAAGCGGGCCGGTGGCTTGGTGAAGTGCTGCGCCGGCAATACTTCCAGCAGCGCAGGTGCATCACCCACCTCAATAGCCGGCAGCGTCAGGTCATCATCGTTCTTGCGTAAGGCCGGCATAACGCGCGTCCAGCCATCAAAACGCAGCGTACGTCCTTTCGCTTTAAGCCGGTAATCTCCTGCCATCACCGTCAGGGTGGTGGAGTCATACTTTGCCGGCACCATCTGACACGCCACAAACTGACGCCAGATCAGCTGATATAACTTCTGCGCATCGGCTTCCATGTCTTTCAGTTGTTCGGCCAGGATATTGACATCAGACGGACGAATAGCCTCGTGCGCTTCCTGAGAATTATCTTTATTGGTATAGATATTGGCATTGTCCGGCAGGTATTTATTACCGAAATTACTGTCAATATAGCCCCGGGCCATTTCGATCGCGTCCTGGCTCAGGTTGGTGGAATCCGTACGCATATAAGTAATGTGGCCGCTCTCATAGAGTCGTTGTGCCAGCATCATGGTTTTCTTTACACCGTAGCCCAGACGGGTACTCGCCGCCTGTTGCAGAGTCGACGTAATAAAAGGTGCGCCAGGTTTACTGCTGGTCGGTTTATCCTCCCGCTCAGTGACCTGATAGGTCGCTTTTTCCAGCTCAGCGACCGCCGCCGCGGTGGTCTCTTTATTGACCGGACGAAAGGCTTTGTCGTGATGATGCGACACACGCATCAACAAATCGACCCCCTGCGGGGTATTCAGCCGGGCATCCACTTCCCAGTATTCTTCCGGGACAAAGGCTTTGATTTCACGTTCACGTTCGACCACCAGCCGCACAGCCACGGACTGGACACGACCGG
This sequence comes from Tatumella terrea, assembly GCF_039523755.1. NCBI lineage: Bacteria > Pseudomonadati > Pseudomonadota > Gammaproteobacteria > Enterobacterales > Erwiniaceae > Tatumella > Tatumella terrea. Next base: position 75,580 of record NZ_BAAAFX010000026.1, read on the forward strand.
CAGATAAACCGCGCGCCACTTTTTTCCACAACAGAGGTGAGACCATGTAACCCACCACACGGTCCATAAAACGACGTGCCTGCTGGGCATTCACACGGTCAATATTCAGTTCACCCGGCTCTTCAAAGGCCTGGCGGATCGCATTCTTAGTGATCTCGTTAAACACAACGCGGCTGAAGCGCGAATCGTCTCCACCGATGACTTCACGCAGGTGCCAGGCAATCGCCTCTCCTTCGCGGTCCAAATCCGTTGCGAGATAAATATGGTCAGCATCGGCTGCCAGGGTTTGTAATTCAGAAACGACTTTTTCTTTACCCGGTAAGATCTGGTAATTAGCTTTCCAGTTGTGCCACGGATCGACACCCATGCGGTTCACCAGAGCAGCTTTCTCGTCTTTTTTTCCTGACTTTGCTGTTTTGGCCTTGCCGGCTTCTGCCGTCTTCTTAGCCAGGGATCCGCTGGTCGGCAGATCCCGGATGTGACCCACGCTGGACTTAACGACAAAGCCACTGCCAAGGTATTTATTAATAGTTTTAGCCTTTGCCGGTGACTCAACAATAACGAGTGCTTTACCCATAGATAACTTTACCTAATAAAAACGTCCTGAAGAACGGGAGAGGAGAACTCCCCTGATTTGCAACAACGCTACTTGCTGCTGACTCCCGCGGTTCACGCCATGATCGGTTGATAACTGATAATAGCCCGGAAATTAACAGTATGATTAAAATAATCTTTTACTTTAGTTTTCCGGCCGGCCGTGAAGCGGGCTCCCTGATTCGCAAATCGTCCACACTCTACCTGATAAAATTTGAGACGCAACTTTATTAGCATCCTGACGAATTTCCACCCGGCTTCACCGGCAAAAATTTTGTGGTAGCCGGGAAAAGCGCTTACAATACCCACACTCTCTGTCATGTCTTTAACAACGATGAGGAAAACCATGTCTGAACACCCTGAATTTATGGATAAAACAGCGCTGCTCGACATCGCGAATCAGTTTATACGCGGGCATGATGACTACTTTGCGGCAATGCAGGTGACCGGTGTTGATGAAAAAAACGGACACCTGATATTCAGCGGTCCGCTGTTCACCGATGCGCAGGGTTTACCGACACGCCAGACGACCGCGGTGTTTAACGTCTTTAAATTCCTGACGCTGAACTTATCATCACGCTACCGTCTGAAACACTAACCCCGGGAAATCCCGGGGTTAGAGGTTGTCATCAGAGCCACTGACGGTGGTTAAAGTAGCGGTTTTTCTCCACGTTGCCACCATTTCTGCAGCATACGTTCAGCGACCTGCGCACCGCTCTGAGTAAAGCGTTCAATGATGCTTTTCTTTTTACTGTAGCCGACCGACAGAATATTAAACTTATCCATCTGGCGGATGATCACTTCATCACTGGTGGCGATTTCATCAACCAGGCCATTTTCCAGGGCCTGGCGACCATACCAGTGTTCGCCCGTGGCGACGGACTCGATATCCAGCCCGGGGCGCATCTGATGAACAAAGGATTTAAACAGCAGATGCGTTTCGTTCAGATCTTCACGGAATTTCTCGCGCCCTTCTTCAGTGTTTTCACCCAGCAGCGTCAGAGTACGTTTATACTGTCCGGCCGTGTGAAGCTCAATATCGATATCATTGCGTTTCAGCAGACGATTAAAGTTAGGCACCTGGGCTACCACCCCGATAGAGCCGATGATCGCGAACGGCGCCGCGATGATACGTGAAGCGACACAGGCCATCATATAACCGCCGCTGGCAGCCACTTTGTCAACCACCGCCGTCAGGGGAATACCGTGGTCACGCAGACGTTGCAGCTGCGATGCCGCCAGGCCATAGCCATGGACCACCCCCCCCGGACTTTCCAGACGTAACAGAACTTCATCTCCGGCAGAGGCCACCGACAGGACAGCAGAAATTTCTTTACGCAATGAGGCTACCTCACCCGCATCCATGCTGCCTTTAAAATCAAGCAGGAAAAGAGTGTTTTTGCACTCTTCACTGATCCCCTGTTTTGCCTTCGCCTTACTGGCTTTCGCTTTCTCTTTACGCTGTTTCTTTTCCGCTTTCAGGAAGAGCTTTTGTTCATGCTCCGGCAGTTTTGCGACCGCCAGCGTTTGTTTCAGGGTCTGATAATCTTCCCCCGGGTGCCCTAACTGAAGCTGACCCTGTCCCCCTTTCTTACGGGAAGAGAGGCTCACAATGGCCACTGCCAGCGCAATAATAGCCACGACAACAGTGACAATTTTCGCTAAAAATAATCCATATTCTGCAATAAAACTCACTCAGTCCACCTTAGTCAATTTCGGTTAAACGCATGTTTTCCTGGCCGGCCTGAGGTACTGAGGGGCGCTAAAGCCGGCCGCTAAGCTGGAAATTAACAGCATGTTATTCTAGTGTACCATAGGATAATTTGCGGCATAACTGCATGAAATTTTTAAAACAAAGGAACCGCCTGTGAATGCTCAGCAACAAAGCAACCTGTTGAAAAACCGTACACTGTTAGTCACCGGCGCCTCGGACGGCATTGGTCGTGAAGCCGCCCTGACCTATGCCCGCCAGGGCGCCCGGGTACTGCTGGCCGGCAGAAACCGGCAAAAGCTCAATCAGGTCCGTGACGATATCGCTGCCGCGGGACTGACTCCGGCTGCAGTACTGGTACTGGATTTTGCCACCGCCAGCGCTGAAGACTGCCGGCAATTTGCCGCAGAAGTTGCCACGCTCACCCCGCAGTTAGACGGCGTTCTGCATAATGCCAGTATCCTCGGTACCCTCCAGCCGATGGCAGAGATCCCGCCCGCCGAGTGGTCTCAGGTCATGAAGGTCAATCTGGATACGACGTTTTTTCTGACCCAGGCCCTCCTGCCGCTACTGTTAACGTCACCTGCACCGTCACTGGTTTTCACCACCTCCAGTGTCGGGCGTGAAGGTCGGGCCGGATGGGGAACCTATGCCGTTTCCAAATTTGCCACCGAAGGAATGATGCAAATCCTGGCTGCCGAATATAAAGATACCGCCCTGCGGGTCAACTGTATTAATCCGGGGGGGACCCGTACTTCAATGCGTGCCAGCGCATTTCCGGAAGAAAATGCCGCACGGCTAAAAACCCCGGCCGAGATTATGCCGATCTATCTGTATCTGATGAGTGATGAAAGTCTGGGGAAAACAGGTCACAGTTTTGATGCTCAGCCCGGCAGAAAAGCCGGTCCGGCTGAATAGACAGGTAAAGCGCTGTCGCGGCGTGTCTCTTTTCACCCAACTGATCAGCCGGGATGTTCCGGAAGGGAGATTCTTCCGGCTATCGCCTGACAGAACGAATGATCCTCCGCACCGGGCATGGGGTGATGGGCAATAAATAGCCTCCGGCAGAGCCGGAGGCTTTTCAAAGGTGCCTGTCAGGCTCTCTTACCCGCAGCGCCCTGACAGGCGCATCGCAATCTGACATTGGCAGGTTGGATGACTTACGACCCGTAAACGGGTTTCCCGGATAAGGGATACAGTAAAAGACCACCTTCTTAGAAGGTGGCTTTTGAGAATGCCCCCTGTAAGGGGGGCTACTTTCACCTTCCGCTTACTACTCTAGCAATTCCATCTGTTGTTCATGTGTTTGTTCCGTTTTCTCCTGATGCCGCACATATCTTCTGATTATTTCCTCGTTCACTCCTACCGTATCTATAAAGTAACCACGCGACCAAAAATGGTTTCCCCAGAGCTTCTTCCTGATGTGTGGAAAACGATTGTAGAGCCTGATGGCACTGCGACCTTTCAAATGGCCCATTAGCGTTGATATTGAGATTTTAGGTGGGACGATGATGACCAGATGTACATGATCTGGCTGGATATTTAACTCCAGAACTTCACAATCCTTGATTCCGCAGAGAATGTAGATTGTCCTGTAAAGCTCCTTGCCCAGCTTGTCTTTGAGGATCCTGAATCGATATTTTGGTGTCCAGACTATGTGGTATTTGCAACGCCAATATACATGTGATGAACTCCTGTAAAGCCCCATGTTGGTTTGTCTCCTTTTACTTGTGGTGAGTAAGCAGAGATATTCCGGCATGGGCATTCTTCAGGCTATAGCCTTACAGGATCAATCACCACCTCCCTAGGAGGTGGTTTAGGGGTGACAATAAATAGCCTCCGGCAGAGCCGGAGGCTTTTCAAAGGTGCCTGTCAGGCTCTCTTACCCGCAGCGCCCTGACAGGCGCATCGCAATCTGACATTGGCAGGTTGGATGACTTACGACCCGTAAACGGGTTTCCCGGATAAGGGATACAATAAAAAAACCCCGCTGCTGCGGGGTCTTTGTCTGGCAGAACTGAGTGTGTCAGCCCTGTCCTTTATTACGCTTAGAGACCGGCTTAGCTGACCCCGGACGACCCGCACCGGGACGCCCCTGGGCCGAACGACGACCACTGCCGTTGCTGCTGACCTGGGTATGCCGTTTCACGGCACGACGGATCTGGTTCGCTTTGGTACGGCGACGATCCTTCTCCACGGCCAGCTTGGTTTCTGTCTCATGCGGCATCCCCACCAGCTGGCGAAGATAGTTAACAGAGGTCAGATCCATCTCAGTGTAACCACCGCGGGGTAATCCTTTCGGCAGAGGAATATCGCCGTAACGGACACGGATCAGACGGCTGACCTGCACGCCCACCGCTTCCCACAACCGACGGACTTCACGGTTACGCCCTTCGGTCAGGGTCACATTGTACCACTGGTTAAGCCCTTCTCCGCCCCCGAACTTCAGGGTTTTGAAAGCCGCAGGACCATCTTCCAGTTGTACGCCCAGACTTAACTGACGAATTTTATCATCATCGATCTGACCGAAGACACGTACCGCGTATTCACGCTCCACTTCGCGGCTGGGATGCATCAGCCGGTTAGCCAGTTCACCGTCGGTAGTAAACAGCAGCAGACCGCAGGTGTTTACATCCAGACGACCGACCGCAATCCAGCGGGCCCCGTTCAGACGTGGCAGACGATCGAACACCGTCGGACGGCCTTCCGGATCATTACGGGTACAGAGTTCGCCTTCAGGTTTGTAGTACGCCAGAACGCGGCAGACCTGAGCCGCGCTTTCAGCTACCCGCACCAGGTGACCGTCAATACGAATTTTAAGCGCTGCCGTTGTATCAACGCGGTCACCCAAAGTGGCGACTTTGCCGTCTACGCTGACGCGACCTGCAGAGATCACAGATTCGATTTCACGCCGGGAACCATGCCCGGCACGTGCTAAAACTTTTTGTAACTTTTCGCTCATTGAGCCGCCTCACTGTCGCCTTCCCAGGCCTCAGGGTTAGGGTATATTTAATATAAAAATCAAATACTTACGTAGAAAATCACTGCCATTATACAGGATGACGGCCCCAATGTAACGTTATTTATCGGGCCGTACCTGTGGCACGGACGCGGATCTCCCCGTCCGTCACTTAACTGAACGGGGCCGGATCACCACTGCCGACACGCACCACTTCCGGTGCCGGGCCCGTCAGGTCAACCACGGTAGTCGGTTGCTGACCGATAGTGCCTCCGTTCAGGATGAGGTCCACCTGTTTACCGATGCTGTCCTGGATATCTTCCGGGTCGGACTCTGCAAACTCATTACCAGGTAACATCAGTGTGGTCGACATCATCGGTTCGTTTAGGGCTTCAAGCAGAGCCTGCGCCACCGGATGTGCCGTTACCCTCAGGCCGATGGTCTTGCGTTTTTCGTTCATCAGGCGGCGCGGCACTTCTTTGGTGGCTTTCAGTAAAAAGGTATAACACCCAGGGGTGTTATTTTTGATCAACCGGAAGGCACTGTTATCAACCTGCGCATAGACCGATAACTCAGACAGGTCACGGCACATCAGGGTGAAATGGTGATTGCCGTCCAGCTGACGTAGCCGGCAGATGCGCTCCATCGCCGATTTATCTTCCAGCCGGCAGCCCAGGGCATAACCGGAATCGGTCGGATAGACGATCACACCGCCCTTGTTCAGATAGTCAACCGCCTGACTTATCAGCCGGGGTTGCGGGTTTTCCGGATGGATATAAAAAAACTGACTCATACTTCACTCCCGGTACCGGCCTGGGCCGGTACGTTATTTTGAATGTGCGGAAAACGCAGCCAGAGGGCTTCAACACCGGCAGGTAACCAGAGGTTTCTGCCCAGCTCTATCCACGCACAGGGCTGATGAAAATCCGAGCCCTGGGAGGCGGCGAGTCCGTATTCCTGTGCATACAGGGCGAGTTGCTGGCGTTCGTTCGGGGGCTGCTGACATTGCGCCACCTCCATCGCATCACCGCCAGCCTCGGTAAAAAATTGCAGCAACCGTTTCAGCCACTTAGTGGATAACTGATAACGTCCGGGGTGGGCAACCACCGCCCTGCCGCCGGAAAGCTGAATGGCTTCAATGGCCTGTTCAATTGTACACCATTGTGCAGGGACGTATCCGGTTTTACCGCGCGCCAGATAACTTTTAAACACTTTGGCAATGGTATCGGCTTTATTGCACTCCACCAGGTAGCGGGCAAAATGCCCCCGGGTGATCTCACCGTCACCGGCAAGCCTGCGTGCGCCCTCCAGCGCCCCGGGAATGCCGGCCTTCTCCAGCCGTGCGGCAATCTCCTCTGCCCGCTGCTGGCGTTTTTGTCGCTGGCTGTCCAGCAACCCGCAGATGGCCGGATGGTCAATATCCATCCCCAGGCCAACGATATGAATCTCATGGTTCTGCCAGCGGGTCGAGATTTCAACCCCGGTGATCAGTTGCAGAGGTAAACCGTGACGGGCTATGGCCTCTTTCGCCGGCGCAATCCCCTCCGTGGTATCGTGGTCCGTGATCGCCAGAAGATTAACCCCCCGCTCATGGGCACGCAGAACCAGGGCCTCCGGCGTTAACAGGCCATCGGAAGCCGTGGTGTGGCTATGCAGGTCATACAAATTAAACGCCGTTCTGTCTGTCAAATTTACTCCATGTGATCTGTTGTCCGGGCACTGAACGGGCATTTTAGCAATAACTGCAAAAGATGTATTGACAATCCGCCGGTGAACTAGTTAACTAGTACGCAAGTTCAGATAAGGATACTTCTCATGTGTATGACTGCAATGCTTTCTCTCCGCTGGTGGCGTATGACTCTCCCATAACAGGGCGATGTTTTCGTGCACCCGGCAGTTGACACAGTGCAGATTTCAGGGCCCGCTAACCGCGGGCTTTTTTTTGGATAGAATTCAGAGAAACAACGATGGCTACAGCAAAACCCGATTTAAAACTGATTACCGGTGATGCCCCGTACCGTGATGACCCGGCAGCACTATTCAACCAGCTCTGCGGTGCACGTCCGGCAACTCTGTTGCTGGAATCTGCCGATGTAGACAGTAAAAATAATCTGCAAAGTCTGCTCATCACTGACAGCGCCTTACGCATTACCGCATTCGGTGATACCGTGACCGTACAGGCCCTGTCTCAAAACGGCGCCAGCCTGCTACCTTTACTGGATGCCGCTTTACCGGAAGATGTGGAGATCGGTGTCAGACCCGATGGCCGCGAACTACGATTCCCGCCGATTGACCCGTTGCAGGACGAAGACTCGCGCCTGAAATCGGTTTCTGTCCTGGATGCTCTGCGCCTGATCCCGACCCTGGTAAACAGTGACCCGAAACAACGCGAAGCGGTGATGCTGGGTGGCTTATTTGCCTATGACCTGGTCGCCGGGTTTGAAACCCTGCCGGAACTGACCAATGAACAACGCTGTCCGGACTATTGTTTTTATCTGGCCGAAACCTTACTGGTCATTGATCACCAGTCGCGGACGTCACGGGTTCAGGCCAGTGTGTTTACCCCGTCGGTCAGCGAATTTGAACGTCTGCAACAGCGCGTCCACCAGCTGCATCAGCAAATGTTACAGCCTGCAGCCACCCCGGTGGCACAAAAAGTGGAACGGATGACCCTGAGCTGTAATCAGAGCGACGAAGTCTATTGTGACGTTGTCACTAAACTTCAGCATGCTATCCGCATCGGCGAAATTTTCCAGGTGGTGCCGTCCCGCCGCTTTTCTCTGCCCTGCCCGTCACCGCTGGCCGCGTATGAGACCCTGAAAAACAGTAATCCCAGCCCGTACATGTTCTTTATGCAGGACAGTGAGTTTACGCTGTTCGGGGCTTCGCCGGAAAGCTCACTGAAATACTCCGCCACCACACGGCAGATTGAGATTTACCCGATCGCCGGAACCCGTCCGCGCGGACGTAATGCGGCCGGAGAGCTGGACGCGGACCTGGACAGCCGCATTGAACTTGAAATGCGCACCGACCATAAAGAACTGGCAGAGCATCTGATGCTGGTCGACCTGGCGCGTAATGATCTGGCGCGTATCTGCGTACCGGGCAGCCGGCATGTGGCCGACCTGACGAAAGTCGACCGCTATACGTTTGTGATGCATCTGGTCTCCCGCGTCATCGGTAAACTGCGTGAAGATCTCGATGTGCTGCATGCTTACCGCGCGGTGATGAACATGGGCACCCTGAGTGGCGCGCCGAAAGTCCGTGCGATGCAGCTGATTGCTGAGTCCGAAGGGACCCGCCGGGGTTCCTATGGCGGGGCCGTAGGTTACTTCACCGGCACCGGGGACTTTGATACCTGTATTGTGATCCGCTCAGCTTATGTTGAAGACGGTATCGCCACCGTTCAGGCCGGCGGCGGTGTGGTGCTCGACTCCATACCTCAGGCAGAAGCGGACGAAAGTCGTAATAAAGCACGTGCGGTGTTACGTGCCATCGCGACAGCCCATCACTGCAAGGAGATTTTCTGATGGCTGATATTTTACTGCTGGATAACTTTGATTCCTTTACCTATAACCTGGTCGACCAGTTGCGCACATTCGGCCACCGGGTGATGGTTTACCGCAACAACCTGCCGGTCGACACGCTGACAGAACGTCTGCGTAGCATGGAAAACCCGGTGCTGATGTTATCCCCGGGGCCCGGAGCCCCTGCGGAGGCCGGCAGTATGCCCGCCCTGCTGAAAGCAATGCGCGGCAAGGTTCCGATTATCGGTATCTGTCTGGGCCATCAGGCAATCGTCGAAAGCTATGGCGGCGAAGTGGGTCAGGCCGGGGAGATCCTGCACGGTAAAGCTTCCGCCATCAGCCATGACGGACAGCATATGTTCAGCGGCTTACCGAACCCGCTAACGGTGGCCCGTTACCACTCACTGGTCGGCAGCAACATCCCGGCAGGGGTAACGGTTAATGCCACCTTTAACGGCATGGTGATGGCAGTCCGTCACGATAAAGACAAGGTCTGCGGCTTCCAGTTCCACCCTGAGTCTATTCTGACCACACAGGGGGCAAAACTTCTGGAACAAACCCTGGTATGGGCGCTCAGCGATTAAGGACAAGGATATGCAACAGATTCTGGAACAACTGTATCAGGGCAACATCATCAGCCAGGCCGAGAGCGAGCAACTGTTCTCTGCCATCGTCACCGGCGAAATGGACCCGGTCTCTCTGGGGGCCGCCCTGGTCGCCATGAAAGTCCGCGGGGAAACGCCCCCGGAGATTGCCGGGGCCGCCACCGCCCTGCTGGCCAACGCCCGTGCCTTCCCGCGCCCTGATTACCCCTTTGCTGACATCGTGGGGACCGGCGGCGATGGCAGCAACAGTATTAATATTTCCACCGCCAGTGCGTTTGTGGCGGCGGCCTGTGGCCTGAAAGTCGCCAAGCACGGCAACCGCAGTGTCTCCAGCAAATCCGGATCGTCTGATTTACTGGCTGCATTTGGTATCGATCTGGACATGAGTCCGGAAACCGCTCGTCAGGCGCTGGATGAAGACAATCTCTGCTTCCTGTTTGCCCCGCAGTATCACAGTGGCTTCCGCTACGCGATGCCGGTGCGTAAACAACTGCAGACGCGCACATTGTTCAATGTCCTCGGACCGTTAATCAACCCGGCCCGTCCGCCGCTGGCTCTGATCGGCGTATACAGCCCGCAGCTGCTGCAGCCGGTGGCTGAAACCCTGCGGATGCTGGGATATCATCGTGCAGCCGTGGTCCATGGCGGCGGAATGGATGAGATTGCCGTCCACAGTACGACTCAGGTCGCCGAACTGCGGGACGGGGAAATCACCCGCTATGAGGTCAGCCCGGCCGATTTTGGTCTGGATTTTCATTCGCAGGAATCTCTGGCCGGCGGAACGCCCGGAGAAAACCGTGACATTTTGCGTCAACTGCTGCAGGGTAAAGGGCAGACAGCGCATGAACATGCCATCGCTATCAATGTTGCCATGCTGATGAAACTGTTTGGTCATGAAGATTTACGCCACAATGCTGAACATGCCATGGCGACCCTGCGTAGCGGGCGGGCTTATGACTGTGTCACCGCATTGGCTGCAAGAGGATAATCATGAAGGGTACCGTTTTAGAAAAAATTGTTGCCGATAAGGCCATCTGGGTTGCCGAACGTAAGCAACAACAGCCGCTGGAAACATTCCGGGAGACACTGACACCTTCTTCCCGCAATTTTTATCAGGCTCTGCAGCGTGACAAAAGCGCGTTTATTCTGGAATGTAAAAAAGCGTCGCCGTCGAGGGGATTGATCCGCGAAGATTTTGACCCGGCCACCATCGCCGGCGTTTACCGTCAGTATGCGTCCGCGGTGTCCGTGCTGACCGACGAGAAATATTTCCAGGGCAGCTTCGATTTCCTGCCGATCGTCAGTCAGGCCATTACCCAGCCGGTATTGTGCAAAGACTTTATTATTGACCCTTATCAGATCTACCTGGCCCGTCACTATCAGGCGGATGCCATATTACTGATGTTATCGGTGCTGGACGACCAGCAGTACCGTGAGCTGGCCGATGTCGCGCACTCCCTGAATATGGGGATCCTGACCGAGGTCAGTAATCAGGAAGAGCTTGAACGCGCACGGGTACTGAAGCCCCGGGTGGCCGGGATCAATAACCGCGACCTGCGCGACCTGTCGATTGACCTGGATAAAACCCGTCAGCTGGCCCCGCAACTGCCTGAAGACGCTATCGTTATCAGTGAGTCCGGTATCTACGACTACGCCCAAATTCGTGAATTACGGCAGTATGCCGGGGGCTTCCTGATCGGGTCGTCACTGATGTCGGAAGATAATCTCGACATGGCGGTACGTCGCGTCCTGACCGGCGATAATAAGGTCTGTGGCCTGACACGGCCTGAAGATGTGCAAGCGGCCTATACTCAGGGCGCCGTCTACGGCGGATTGATTTTTGCGAACGGTTCACCGCGCCAGGTCACCGAAGCCCGGGCTGCAGAGCTGACCCGTGCAGCACCACTGAAATTCGTCGGCGTTTTCCGTGATGATACCCCGGAACAGATCGCCGGGATCGCCCGCCGTCTGGGGCTGAGTGCTGTACAGCTGCACGGTGACGAAGATGCAGACCTGATAGCCCGCCTGCGCCAGCAACTGCCGGATGACGTAGCCATCTGGAAAGCGTTCAGCATCAGTGATCATTTACCGGCACGCGACCTGCCCTGTGTGGACCGTTATCTGTTTGATCAGGGTAACGGTGGCAGCGGTCAGTGCTTCGACTGGTCCTTACTGAAAGGCCAGGATCTGCGCAATGTTATGCTGGCCGGCGGCATCTCCCCTGAGAACTGTGCCGCGGCCGCGGATACCGGTTGTGCCGGTCTGGATATGAATTCAGGCGTCGAACGTGCCCCCGGTATCAAAGATACGGATAAACTGGCAGACGTATTCCGGCAATTACGGGCTTACTAAATAAAGACTCGTCATTCTGACGACACAGGAAATTGAGTTATGACGTTACTGAACCCTTATTTTGGCGAATTTGGCGGAATGTATGTTCCGCAGATCCTGATGCCGGCGCTTAGCCAGCTTGAAGAAGCCTTTGTCAGCGCCCAGCGTGACCCGGAATTTCAGGCCGAATTCACCGGATTACTGAAGAATTATGCCGGTCGTCCGACCGCGCTGACGCTGTGTCGTAATCTGACCCGCGGCACACGTACCCGCCTTTACCTGAAACGCGAAGATCTGCTACACGGCGGCGCTCATAAAACTAACCAGGTCCTCGGTCAGGCGCTGCTGGCAAAACGGATGGGTAAAAACGAAATCATCGCCGAAACCGGCGCCGGACAGCATGGTGTCGCCTCGGCACTGGCCTGCGCCCTGCTGGGGATGAAATGCCGTATTTATATGGGGGCGAAAGACGTGGAACGTCAGTCTCCGAACGTTTTCCGTATGCGCCTGATGGGTGCTGAAGTGATCCCGGTTCATAGCGGGTCAGCCACGCTGAAAGATGCCTGTAATGAAGCATTACGTGACTGGTCAGGCAGCTACGAGACGGCTCATTATATGCTGGGCACCGCCGCCGGCCCGCACCCTTACCCGACCATTGTGCGCGAGTTTCAGCGGATGATCGGTGAAGAAACCCGTGTCCAGATCCAGGAGCAGGAAGGACGTCTGCCGGATGCGGTCATTGCCTGTGTCGGCGGCGGATCTAACGCCATTGGCATGTTTGCCGATTTCATTGATGAAACGTCCGTCGGTCTGATTGGCGTTGAACCCGCCGGTCTTGGGATTGAATCCGGTCAGCATGGCGCCCCGCTGAAGTACGGGAAAACCGGAATTTATTTCGGGATGAAAGCCCCGATGATGCAGACCGACGACGGCCAGATAGAGGAGTCTTATTCTATTTCTGCCGGACTGGACTTTCCATCAGTCGGTCCGCAACACGCCTGGCTGAACAGTATTGGTCGCGCGGAGTATGTGTCTGTTACCGATGATGAAGCTATTGAGGCATTTAAAGAATTATCACGCCACGAAGGGATTATTCCAGCCCTGGAGTCTTCGCACGCACTCGCCCATGCCCTGAAAATGGCCAGAGAAAATCCGGAAAAAGAGCAATTACTGGTGGTGAATCTTTCCGGACGTGGCGACAAAGACATTTTTACTGTGCAAGACATTCTGAAGCAGCGTGGAGAATTCTGATGGACCGTTATTCTGAACTTTTTAAGCGACTTTCCGCACAAGGCGAAGGGGCCTTTGTCCCCTTTGTCACGCTGGGTGACCCTTCCTTTGAGTCTTCTCTGGAAATTATCGATGCCCTGGTCGCGGGCGGAGCGGATGCTCTGGAACTGGGCTTTCCGTTTTCTGACCCGCTGGCGGACGGTCCGACTATCCAGGCCGCTAACCTGCGCGCACTCAGTGCCGGCATGAATACCGAAAAATGCTTTGCATTAATCACTCAGGTCCGCAGCAAATACCCGGATCTGCCCATCGGTTTGCTGATTTATGCCAACCTGGTGTTCCGTCCGGGCATCGATGCCTTTTATGCCCGCTGCCGCGAGGCCGGGGTGGATTCTGTGCTGGTTGCCGATGTGCCGGTCGAGGAATCACAGCCCTTCCGTCAGGCGGCTATGCGCCATGACATCGCACCGATCTTTATCTGCCCGCCAAACGCCAGTGATGATTTATTGCGTGAAATCGCTTCTCACGGGCGCGGCTATACCTACCTGCTTTCCCGCGCCGGGGTGACCGGGGCTGAGAACAGTGCATCGGTGCCTTTAGAGCATCTGATCGTAAAACTGAAAGAATACCATGCGGCCCCCCCTATCCAGGGGTTCGGTATTTCCAAAGCAGAACAGGTGCGTGAGGTGATTCAGGCTGGCGCCGCCGGCGCCATTGCCGGTTCCGCCGTGGTGAAAATTATCGAGGCCCACCAGCACGAGTCCTCCGTTATGCTGGAGAAACTCACCGGGTTTGCCAGCTCACTGAAAGCGGCGACCCGACAGAACGTGTCCTGACGTGTAAAAGGCACTCCTGTGCCTTATTACGTTTAAAATTGGTAGTTCCCGGGAATGCGGTTAAACTTACTCATACCGGAAAAACTCCGGCAGATCATCACCATGATACAGGGAGGCATTAAATGAAGTTTGCTAAAGTTTTAGCCAGTGCTGTTATGGCATCCGTGGTCGCATTATCACTCGCGGCCTGTGCGCCAACACCGACGAAAGAAGGTACCGGTGGCTATATTGATGACACAGTGATAACAACTAAAGTTAAAGCCAAACTGCTGGATACTAAAGAACTGAAATCAACTGAGATTAATGTTGAGACGTTCAAAGGCCGTGTACAGCTGAGCGGTTTTGTGTCCTCACCTCAGGTAGCCAGTCGTGCAGTCGATGTCGCACGCAGAATACCGGGTGTAACCTCCGTGGTTAATAATATGCAGATTAAGTAGCGTTCACCCGCTGCTATAAAAAAAGGCCGTCTGACGGCCTTTTTTCCGTCTGTGACCCGCCCGGGATCCTCAGAAAGTGTAACCTGCCCCCAGGAAGAAGACCCACGGGTTGATATTGGTATTGATACTTTGCTGCTCGCCTGCGGCTTTAAACCGGACTTTGGTGTCGATATTCATATACCACAGTGAGGCATTCAGCATCCAGTGCTGGTTCAGCTGATAATCCATACCGACCTGCCCTGCAACACCCCATGAATTTTTCAGGCTTAAATCCGTTAAACCGCTATCACGACCGGTATCGTTAAATTTGTTATTGAAGAAGGCGGTGTAGTTTACGCCGACACCCGCGTAAGGCTGGAATTTAGAACTGTTATCCAGGAAGTAATACTGCGCCATCAGCGTCGGCGGGAGCTGATGAACGGTGGCCAGCGTACCGGTAGGTCCCAGAGCGACTTTATGGCGGAAAGGCGTGGCTGCCAGTAACTCCACACCAATATGATCGGTCGCCATATAGGTCAATGTCAGTCCCAGCTGCGTATTATTACTGACATCGAAGCCACCCATGCCTAACACATTATCAGATCCACCGGTCGGACGTACTGTTGCACTGCCTGCCCGGATAAAGAAATCTCCGGCCTGATGTGCAGACGCCACGGCAGGTAACAGTGCAGCAATCAGTAAGCCAATTTTTCCCAGTTTCATAGCCACTCCTCTCATGAACGCGCTTTGCTTTTTTAGTTTTGAAAATATGAACAATGTCTGAATTGTCCTTTGTGGTTTCTATGTTTATCGTGATTCATGGAGAAAATCATTCGTTTCCGTCACAAAAAATCCCTGAAAAAACAAAGCCTTGATTTAGATCAAGTTTTAAGGGAGTTCTTAATGACCTTTTTTGAAGAAAAATTGTCCGGGACCGGAAAACCCGCAACGTTTTCAGCAATGCTGTGCGGGAGTACTTCAGGGGTTCTCCTGTAATGATTAGATCCGAAAGTTATGTAAGTCAGGGTGCCAGAAAGGAAGCTAAACATGTACAATCAGGCGGTTAATCCATTTGTTTCCAAAGGAGTGTTCATGTCTCTCACGGCCAGCTCGTTATACCGTGATACCGCAAATTTTTTGCGCCACCAGTCAAAAACAATCGTCCTGATTTCACTGGTCAGTGCCTTTGTTACTGTGATCCTGGGCACTGTTTTCGCTCCGGGCCCCGATGAATTGTCGGCACTGACTCAGAACAGTGACAGCACCGGGTCACTGATCAGTCTGCTGCAGGGGATGTCACCCGAACAACAAAAAATATTACTGCATAGCTCTGCCGTCAGCACACTCGCGGCGCTGATTGGCAATACGCTGTTACTGGGAGGAATGTTGATCCTGCTGCCAGCGGTGTCTGCAGGTAAACCCCTCAGTGCCCTGGCGGCCATTGGCGGATCGCTGGGCTTTCTTCCGGCATTGCTGATCCAGACGTTTCTGGTGACGCTGATAGTCCAGATCGGGTTTATGGTCCTGCTGGTGCCGGGGATCATTTTAACCATCCTTTTCGCCTTCTCCCCGGTGCTACTGAGTCAGAAACAGGCCGGTCTTATCGGCAGTATGAAACAGAGTGTCCCTTTAGCCTGGAAGAATTTTAAAGTACTGGCTCCGGCGGTGATTTGCTGGTTACTGGCGAAAGTTATCCTGATTATTCTATTTTCTTCGATGACCAGTTTGCCTGTCGCCTTCTCTTCCTTAATTGTGACTACGTTAGGCAATTTATTATCAGCTGCACTGGTTATCTATCTCTACCGTGCGTATATGCTATTACGATAATGTCTGTTTCTCATTTCCGGCTTACCCGCTAAGCCGTATTACCGGACCTGCTATGAAACAATTACTCGACTTTCTGCCCCTTGTGGTCTTTTTTGTCTTTTATAAGCTCTATAATATTTTTGTTGCCTCCGGAGCGCTGATAGCAGCAACGGCCATCGCGTTGGTTGTCAGCTGGCTGCTGTACCGCAAACTGGAAAAAATGACCATTATCACCTTTGTGCTGGTCACCGTCTTCGGGTCCCTGACGCTGATCTTCCATAACGATGATTTTATAAAATGGAAAGTGACGGTTATCTACACCCTGTTTGCCGCAGCACTGCTGTTCAGTCAGTGGTGGATGGAAACCCCGCTTATTCAGTCCATGCTGGGTAAAGAACTGGTGCTACCTTCTGCGGTCTGGCGCCGGTTAAATATTGCCTGGGCTCTGTTTTTCTTTATCTGTGGCCTGATTAATATTTATGTGGCTTTCTGGCTGCCTGAATCGCTGTGGGTGAATTTCAAGGTATTCGGCCTGACAGCACTGACATTACTGTTTACGCTGATTAGCGGATTGTATATCTGGCGCCACCTGCCTCGTGAAGAAAAATAACCGGGCCTTGCAGGCCACAGGATAAAAGAGAAAAGTATGACCGATACACTTAGACAGCCACAGGGTGAAATGGTATTGCGTACCCTGGCCATGCCTTCAGATACCAATCCTAATGGTGATATTTTTGGTGGCTGGCTGATGTCACAGATGGATATGGGCGGAGCCATACTGGCGAAAGAGATCGCTAATGGCCGGGTAGTCACCGTACGCGTTGACGGAATGACCTTTATGAAACCCGTTGCTATCGGTGATGTGGTGAGTTGTCATGCCCATTGTATTCGCACCGGTAACAGCTCAATCACCGTTAACGTCGAAGTCTGGGTAAAGAAAGTTTCTTCAGAGCCTATCGGTAAGAGTTACTGCACCACTGAGGCTGTCTTTATCTATGTCGCGGTCGATGAGAGCGGTAAATCGCGTCCTCTGAATGAAATGATTGCCAATAAGCAGTTTCCGTAGCGCGTTATCCCTTGTCTGACAGAAGCTGTGAAAACGCCTGATAACTTCATCAGGCGTTTTTTTTGGCTCCCGGTGAGGACACCCGTTATTTCCGCGAACCCGGTTATTGAACAGAAGAGCTGCCATCAAGCTTAAACAGAATGGTCATCTTCAGACCGGTGCCCGGATTGCCGCTTTTATAGCGCCAGCGCATCATTGCCATCCTGACCTCACGGTCAAACATCATCTTCGGCTGGGAATCAATAATACGGGCGTTCACGACCCGTCCGTCATTATCGACATCGAACTGTACCTGTACACGACCTTCGAGATGGAACGCCAGTGCCCGGGCCGGATATGCCGGCAGGGAAATATTCTGTGGCTGAGGCTTACCGTCAGAGATACTGTGCTGATTCGAATTCGATTTCTGCGGAGCCGTCTGTGCTTTGGTCTGTAACGCGTTATCCTGATTCTGTGCCGCAGACGGTGCCGGTTTGGTCTCTCTCACCGGTTCACGCACCGGTTTCACTTCATGGTGAGGTTTAACGACCGGCTTCTTCACTTCATGTGGTTTTCTGACCACCGGCTTAGGTTTCACCACCGGTTTGGGTTTTTCTACCGGCACAGGTTTATCGACCTGAAGCTCTGGCCGTGGCTCCGGCGCGGGCTGTGGCGGTTCCGGCACCGGCTGCGGCGGTGTCTCAGGCTGGGGTTCGGGCTGAGGCTGTGCTTTTGCGGCTTCAGGCTGGACTTCCGGGGCAACCATAGACACATCGATCACCGCCTGTGGCGGTGGCACATTGATAACCTGATGAAATGACGCAAATAAGAGTCCTGCAATCACCGCGCCATGGAGAGCGACAGAAACCAGCATAGACAGCGGTAAACGTTTAGGAAAATCTTCGGTCAAAGTACTCATAGCCATCGCGTCAGTTCTTGAAAGTCCCCATTCTAAATGCAAATAGCAATCAGTTTCAATAAGTAATAACCATCCTGCCCCTGCCATTTTATTTGCACTGACCGCAGAGTTAGCTTAACGTTAAGGCTACAAACTGTTGCCCTGAGAGATTATCAACGTGTTATATGTCATTTATGCAGAGGATACCCTCGATTCACTGGAAAAAAGACAGTCTGTCAGACCTGCGCATCTGGCACGACTGCAGTTACTTAGGGATGAGGGGAAACTGGTTATTGCCGGACCCATGCCGGCGGTCGACAGTAATGATCCCGGGGCTGCCGGATTTACCGGTTCAACGGTGATTGCTGAATTTACTTCACTGGAAGAAGCGGAATCCTGGGCCAATGATGACCCTTATGTTGCCGCGAATGTCTACCAGAAAGTCACCGTAAAACCCTTTAAGCAGGTGTTTTAATTTAAAATAAACCCAATCAAAATCAATTGGTTGAATAAAGATAATCGGGAATAAAATAAAAAAAGTGCACAATCAGGTACACAAAATATTTTCTACCCGATTTTTATCCTTGAGGCTTTCCCCCTTAACACCATCACACACTCCCCACGAAGTATGTCACCACTCCGATCACCCTGGCATCGTCCAGTTCGTCACCTTCGATAATTCCACCGTCAGTAATAAACCGGCCGGCACCCACTATGGCGAATAACTTCTGGCCGGACACTTCCAGTAAAACGACCTTCCCGATCTTCGCCCGCAGGCCCGGCTCGGCCACGGCATAACGTTCATCCGTCGGGATAATGATTGATGATTCGGATAGTCATTTTACCACTCAAGTCTCTGAGAGCAGGCACTGTCCAAGGATTTACACTCAGTTTTTTCGTCTTTAAACTGAAGCTATCGAACAGAGTACCGGCCAACAAAAATATGACGGTCAGCATATTTGATTTTCGCTCGAAAACATTTCTTCACATGAAGAATCATGACTTCCCAATGAGTCCGTGTCGCCACGGAATGGTGTACTTATATAGAGTGAGGCGCCTTTACTGAATACCCGTTTGCCGGCGAGGTCATTGCTGGCAGGGCTTACTGCCTTGGTTCCATTTAGGAGCCGGTCGCAGGCAGATTTATTTTTTCACTGAACTGGCGTTTTGCATCATTCAGAGCCTGAACTATCAGATCTTATCTGGCAGCCTCAAATAATGCGGCATCCAACCGGATAATGCAGACTTCGGTTGTAAATCCTGACTGTCGAGCTTTCAGAATGAAAGTATGGGTGTGTATCCATTCATAGTTTTCGGACGGTTCCGGCATTATCGTCAATAGAACAGGCCTACCCTCCTTCCTGGTTATTCTGTAGAGATGATTCAGGCACCGGAACTCATCCCACAGTAATGTGAGTCGTTCCGGCTTCATGGCTATCTTCTGCATAATGATTCAACCAGATCGTACAGCGTATCTGTCTTACTGCTGTCGGTGTTGTACGTATCGTATACCTCGAACTCTGCCTTGATGAGCTTAATCCGGGCGTCAATACCTGCGGTGATTGAGCGGTACATGGCAACAAGGTTGTCTTCGGAGATTTCGGCGTCTTCCAGGAACATACGAAACTTATTGGTAATTCCGCGCCATGGAGCTAAACCCTCTCAATGGATAGGAATTATCTCAGCTATATCTGATCTGACGTATCTTCGATAATATCTTCATCAGTACGTACTTCGATCTGTGTACCATTTCTGCTATTTCATTGCATACCACACTTTATTTGGTCGCTTTTCTCACCTTGTCAGTGACATTTTTCTGCTACCTGTGTTGCTTTGCAACTATTGCGGATAACGTCTTTAATACGACTATTGGCCATCCGCTATTACGCGGATAGACAACGAACCAGCCCGGTAATTCGATTCGATGATCCTCCTATCTGGTTTTGCCATTTCTATTCCTTATTGATTGCTAAGCAACATCCGGACGGACGCTGTGTGATGCCGATATAAAATAACCGCCCGAATCAACTGCCCCCTGAGCCAGGTCCTCTACCGGACTCAGGGCATTTAATGACTATTTTATTCCTGAGTAATTACCGGAGTATTATACATACCTGATTTTTGACCCTATCAATTTGATTTTATGAAATCTATAGCATCAAATGCATAGCTCGGGCTTAGCCAATCATCACCTGCACTCCCACTACTCACATTGATAGTGATCGTATTATCACCTACCACTAGCGCACTTGATGGCACGGCGAATTGGAAGGACTGATTATTTCCGCGATAAGTTCCTACTGTGAGAGACCTGCTATCGGGCTGAGTTTTTGAACTTTGAGTTCCTTTCCACTCATTTAAAATGATAGATGGTCTGGCGCCGGCGTACGCAACTGTAATTCCAATACGCAATGTGTAATCATATACTTCATCCTCAGTGAGCGTAAACTTTATTTGCTGGGAGTTATTGATATCCTGCCACTGATAAGCAGGAAATGAAATTTCAGCTTCAGACTCACCCACCGAAAATATTCCAGGCGCCCACGTGGAGATACGAGTATCCGATGGATGCATATATGTGACCTTATTAGCATTAAGAAGGCCTGTGGGAGTACCATCCCAATCCCCAATTCTCCATAGCGCAACATCATCGGAAGGATCATTAACACTGCCACTCAAATTTAAGGTTGTAGAGTTCCCTGCTGTAATTGCAACAGTAGTGGTTAGAATTTCCAATTCGTTTTTATAAAGCTTTACAGTATAATTTCCCGGCAAGATATTTCCACACATAAAACTATTATCTGAAATATCAACATCGGTCCAGTACTGGGCATTTGAGTTTGATAATCCAACCCGGTAAGAATAGCTGGATTTTAATACTGCTCTCACAGTACCTGAAACAGTTCCCCGGCTATCTGGTGAAACCCAACCTTTAAGATTTAAACCTGAAAACCAACTCGTATCAATGCTTCCAGGTTCTGAGCCATCGGTGAATACTAATGCATACTCATTAAGAATACCAAATCGATAACCTTCCGTTTGAGACATCCCATAATTAATCATATAGGTAACTTCCTGGTCGGTATTTCCGCACTGGTTCAATAAGCAGCGATAAAATGGGCCCCCGGACATGCCCTCAGAATTGCCACGAACCACCCACAGACCTACATCATTACCGGTGGCACCAATGTGTGTCCAGTCACAGAGACGAATATTTGAGTAATGCTTAGACCTCGTCTCTCCATTTTCTAAACCAAAAATATCACCAGATTCTATTGCTCCCGTATTATTTCTAATATCTGATGGTGTCGGACCATCAGGGAGTTTAGATACTAAAGAGCGGACAATATACCGTAACTGAGCTTGCGTCTCTGGCTCACTATCTATAACTGTCCCCATATAGATTGAATCATCATTTTCCTGGCAGAGATAATAGTGTGTTAAATTTCCTGCCTGAACAGTTATTTTAATGTGGCTATCACTGACAACCTTAGCATCAATAATTACTTTATTAGTGTCTTTATACAAATAATCAAAACCTGAGTTGATTTGACTACCCCTGCTCTGATCCTGATACTCAACCCCTTTATAATTTAATGATGCGATATCACCAATTGACTGTGAATGTGAACCATTATCAGTCTTACGGACTTTAAAAGTAAGATTAGAACCATTGCTTATGGTATAAAAGTCCGTTGACTCAACCAAACCAAACTCACTCATAAATTACTCCTAAATTAAATAATCCTGAGCTCACACACAGAGTAATGAAAGCCCAAATACTTTAAAAAAACAGAAGATAGTGCATTTCAACATAAACTCATTGATTTAATAACTACCTGCCCTGTACATACAGACATAGACTTTAACCTACGCAGATGAATAAATATTATAAGCTGATCTTTTTTGTTCCAGTCAATAACACTCAGATAGTAAGATTATAACGTCATCTTTTATACTCGCATTAATATGATGTTGTATCCCGCCAGAAACAAAAGAAAGTCATTATTTCATCTTCAGGATTATGCTGCCTTACAGAATTAAACCTTATAAAATGGAAAGCATAAAGCCACCGATAATATTCGCGTAAATTTAGTTTTATCTTGCCTGGACTGGTCATGGATTAGACACTTACTGCGGTGTTAACATTGGTGTAGCTTTTGAGTAATGAGCTTTGTCATTTAGGGATACAGCTTCCTTAAGCTTCGATAAAAAAATCCCACAAGTTAAAGCCGCTTTGGGGAGTGAGATTACTACTGGCCCTGGTCGTGCTTAACTGTCGCTACACGGCCGGCTTCTGTTTTCACTTCAGTTTCAGCTATTGCATCTGCGGCTGGTTGTTCTGCTACAGATTGAACTGTGGCATTTCTCTTTCTCTCGGTTATAGTCACCCCAAATGGGGATTGAGGTGTAGGGGATACACTCGCTGCAGTTAACGCGACGCTACTATTCAAAGAAGATGTTTTAGCGTGTTGTCGATTGGTAAAGGGTGAAATTCGGGCATAAAAAAAGTGTAAAAATGGGTTATATTATTGATAACTCATATGATGCTGTGAGCAGACCTGCTATTGAACTGACTTTTCAATTTGTCTAATCCGATATCAGTGATTCATAATAAAGCCTCACCTTATAACGCCACTGCTTATTGATGAGATGGGACTTTATCGCCTGGTTACTTGGTAAGGCCGGTCATCGAGTGTAGCCATCTCCGGAACTTATACTCCTTTTCCGTAAGTAACCCGCTCTTTTCTTCCTTCTCCCGGGCACAGGCCAGCCCGCTACCTTGACGTTCTTTGCATCAGCCGCTGGGCGTTGCAGCAGAATATGCCCATAAAATTAAGACATAATTTACACCATTTTCCCTCAACCTCAGGTTTCATAAGGCAGCCACCTTATGGAAGCGATTAAGTCCATGTTAGATCAGTAACTAAAATACCTAACGATTGTCGTTCTCACTAAGATCCATCGCCGTTGTGCTGCTGCGCGGAGCAATACTACCCGGGAAAGTCAGTGTGTCACTGTAAGATTATCATCGGTGGGCTACCCCCTGTCCAACAGACTGAACCGGTAATTTCTACTCACTGATTGAGCATGTAAATTCTTTCCCTCCCTATCGGGGCTTTAAGGGGGTGTTATAGCGGGAATGTTTAACGCGGTGGTCCGCAGAGATGCAGCGTATCACGCAGGAGAAATAGCGATGTCAGACGTTGGTATGGAATGTCATCATCACGCCCGGGAGATGCAGGCACTGATATCAGATTAACTGATGCTGAATACCGCAAATCTGACCAACGACCCATGGCCGGTTAACCCGGAATCCCCGGCCGTCAGGGTGCCAGAACGTCCCTGCCACCCGGATAAAACTCAGAAGTAATGTTTATCCGTTGAAGCCGGATGAGTGAGGATAAACAGCAGGGAACTACGCTGCTTTTTGGCTAACTGATGGCGGATAGAAATAATGCGCGTATAGCGCCGTGACTGCGCTTCCAGCCAGCGTATCTTGCGGCGATTCTTCTGCCGGGCCATCCGCCACCGGGCTACTTCATTTCTGCTTCGCTTCATCGTCCCACCCTCTGCCACGTTATCACGGCATTATACGCCAATGGCCCGGCGATCCAATGACCGATTAGAAAAGGTTTCACAATAACGTAACTCAACGTAAACTCATTACACGAAAGCGTGAACCGGACTTCCACTTAATGACGACATTCTATTCCCTGCTCAACGGGTTAATATTATTTGGCTACTGGCTATTGATTGCAGGGGTTACCCTCCGGATCCTGATGAAGAGAAGAACCGTATCCTCTTCGATGGTCTGGTTGCTGATTATCTATATCCTGCCTCTGGTCGGCATTATCGCTTATCTGAGCTTCGGTGAACTCTATCTGGGTAAACGCCGTGCAGAACGCGCGAGAACGATGTGGCCCTCCACCGCCCGCTGGCTGGCGGAGTTAAGAAAGTCCTCACACATTTTCGCGACCCGGTCCAGTGATGTCGCCAGTGCGCTGTTTAAATTGTGCGAGCATCGCCACGGGATTGCCGGTGTCCGCGGTAATCAGCTTACGTTACTGACACACCCTGATGATGTGATGGCTTCGCTGGTCAAAGATATCCGCCAGGCCAGCCATAATATCGAGATGGTCTTTTATATCTGGCAGCCCGGCGGGCTGGCCGATGAAGTGGCCGAAGCCTTTATGGATGCTGCTCAGCGGGGTGTTCACTGTCGCCTGATGCTGGATTCCGCCGGTAGCCGCCAGTTTTTTAAAAGCCCGTGGCCAAAAAAACTACGCAAGGCCGGTATCGAGGTTGTCGAATCCTTACAGGTTAATCTGTTGAGGGTTTTCCTGCGACGCATGGATCTGCGGCAACACCGGAAAATCGTACTGATCGATAATTATATTGCTTATACCGGCAGTATGAACCTGGTGGACCCGCGCTTTTTCAAGCAGGATGCCGGTGTCGGCCAGTGGGTCGACCTGATGGCCCGCATGGAAGGCCCTGTGGCCATCACGCTGGGCATCGTTTACTCCTGTGACTGGGAGATAGAGACCGGTAAACGGATTTTACCTCCGCAACCGGACCAGGTCGTGATGCCGTTTGAACAAGCCAGCGGCCACATTATTCAGGTCATCGCTTCCGGACCGGGCTTTCCGGAAGATATGATCCACCAGGCGCTGCTCACTGCGATTTACTCGGCACGTGAACAACTGACCATGACCACGCCCTACTTTGTCCCCAGTGATGACCTGCTGCACGCTATCTGCACCGCAGCCCTGCGTGGTGTGGATGTTCGCCTGATCGTTCCTCAAAAGAACGATTCCATGCTGGTCGACTGGGCTAGCCGCGCATTCTTTACTGAACTGCTGGAGGCTGGCGTAAAGATTTATCAATTCTCTGACGGTCTGCTGCATACCAAAAGTGTGCTCGTCGACGGCGAACTGAGTCTGGTCGGTACCGTCAACCTGGACATGCGCAGCCTGTGGCTGAACTTTGAAGTCACGCTGGTGGTGGATGATGGCGATTTTGGTAATGATGTCGACCTGGTACAGCAGGATTATATTGAGCGTTCAACACGGCTGAGCGGTGCGGAATGGGCGAAACGCTCATACTGGCGGCGGATTCTGGAACGACTGTTTTACTTCTTTAGTCCTTTGCTGTAAAAAAGCCGCATAGACACTTTTGATAAGTACAGGCTAAATATGGATCTGAATAATCGTCTTACTGAAGATGAAACGCTGGAGCAGGCTTACGATATTTTTCTTGAGCTGGCCGGAGATAACCTGGAACCGGCAGATATCATTCTGTTTAACCTGCAGTTCGAAGAGCGTGGCAGCGCTGAATTACTGGACCCGGCTGAAGACTGGCAGGAACATGTCGATTTCGATCTGAATCCTGATTTTTTTGCTGAGGTGGTTATTGGCCTCGGTGAGACTGAAGCAGACCCTGTGACAGATATTTTTGCCCGTGTACTGCTCTGCCGTGAAAAAGATCATAAGCTGTGCCATATTCTGTGGCGTGAGTAAGGATTCTCCGGGCTGCCAGCCAATAAGCCCGCTGTCACCGCCGCTCCGCCGGCGGTGTCACCCTCCCGGTGTCATACACACTGCGCAATACCGTCCTGTTTATAGCAGTAACGCCCTCCCGTCTGTTCCGGCTATTATCCTTAAAGATTCGTGACGCCGCCGATTAAGATATAACCGGGCCGTTAACTACGTACGATACGGGAGCGGATACGTTTATTTCCTGCATCCGACGGATACGTTCGCTTTTTTCAGCCCCCCGGCAGGCACTGCGTTACTGCGCCCTGTTTACCAGTGATTTATTCAGGCTCTGTCTTTGCGGTTATTCTGCGGGTTCCGGACGGGCATGGAGGCTGACAGCCTCCGTCACCAGATTTCCGGCGCCGCAGCACCTTTATCCCGGGGAGCCATCGCTTAGCCCTCCCGAAAATGGCCGCTGGTATCGCCCTTTCGGCTGTCTGACCTGAGAAATGCCAGGGTGCGCGCTCAGGGAGGTCATGCCCGTCCCCCCGCCATCGCATGGCTTACGCAGAGCTGGGACATGAAATCGGCTGGCAGGGACTGATAACGGCCCACAAAGTCCGGGTCGCGTCAGACCCGCGGTACAGTATATGACAGGGTTTTATTCTTTCAGGATTTGGACGATTCTTCGGGGGGCGTCGTGCCGGGGATGACAGAACCGACGGTCAGGGATGGAATCATCGGGAGAAAAGAAGCCGGGTAACCCCGGCTTCCTATGAGTGTGTTGATCAGCCACCCGTCATATTAGCTCTCAGAGTGCTTCAGCTTTCAGGCAGGCTACCGTATGAGTGGCATCGCCCTGTATCTGAGGTCGCTCATTCCGGCACCGGTCCTCCGCCAGCGGACAGCGGGTACAGAAGACACAACCCCGGGGTGGATTAATCGGTGAGGGTAACTCACCCTCCAGTAACTGAATAGTTTTGTTCCTTTCCAGTTCCGGGTCCGGCAGCGGGACAGCTGACATCAGTGCCCGGGTATAGGGGTGTGCCGGTGTGGTATAGACTTTGTCATCATCACCCGTTTCAACCGCATGCCCGAGGTACATGACCATAACCTTATCGGAGATGTGTTTTACCACCGCCAGGTCATGGGCGATAAAGATTAACGCCAGCCCCATTTCCCGTTGTAGCTTTTTCAGCAGATTAACGACCTGCGCCTGGATAGACACATCCAGCGCCGACACCGGCTCATCACAGATAATCAGTTTAGGCTCCAGAATCAGCGCCCTGGCGATGCCGATCCTCTGACACTGGCCGCCAGAGAACTCATGAGGATAGCGGTTAATCATGTTCGGCAGCAGACCTACTTTCTGCATCATAGCCTGCACGCGTTCCCTGATTTCTGCGCCGGAAACCCGCGGACGCCGGCTGCGCAGCGGTTCTGCAATGATGTCACCGATGGTCATTCGCGGGTCAAGCGAGGCGAGCGGATCCTGGAAAATCATCTGGATATCCCCGCGGGCCTTTTGCCATTCTTCCGCATTCTGGCCGCTAAGTTCTTTGCCCATCCAGCAGATACTGCCTTCGGTGGCTTTCACCAGACCGATCACCGCCCGTGCCAGCGTCGATTTTCCGCAACCAGACTCCCCGACCACTCCGAGGGTTTCTCCCTGATGCAGCCGGAAACTGACACCGTCCACCGCTTTCAGTCTTTGCGGAGATTGCCAGAACCATTGCTTCTTTTGTCTGACATCAAACCAGACTTTTAACCCTTTGACTTCAAGCAGTAACGGGTTCCGGGATTCATTGGCCGTTATCATTGTACTTCCTCCACACTTCTGTGGCAGGCTCTGATCCTGCCTTCTGCACTCATGACGGCAGCCGGTGAGGTTTCACACACCGGCATCGCAAATTCACATCTCGGACGGAACGGACAGCCGGAAGGTAAATTCAGCAGGTTAGGTGGATTCCCCGGGATGGTGCGCAGTTCACTGTCCTCACGATCCAGCCGCGGCACCGCTTTCAACAGGCCACGGGTATAGGGGTGAGCAGGACGGGCAAACAGCTCATTGGCGGTGGCATACTCCATTGTGCGGCCACCGTACATCACCAGCACTTTGTCACAGCCCCCGGCGACCACACCCAGGTCATGGGTGATCAGAATGATTGAGGTCGAAAACTCCCGCTTAAGCTCATTCAGCAATGTCATGATTTGCGCCTGCACGGTGACATCCAGTGCCGTGGTCGGTTCATCGGCAATCAGCAAACGCGGCTGACACAACAATGCCATCGCAATCATGACCCGCTGACGCATGCCGCCGGAAAATTCATGGGGATACATCTTCATACGCTGGCGTGCAGCCGGTATTTTCACTGCATCCAGCATTTTTACACATTCTTCAAATGCTGTTTTATGACTCAGTCCTTTATGCAGCGTCAGCACTTCGATCAACTGCTCACCGACTTTCATATACGGATTAAGGGAAGTCATCGGGTCCTGGAAGATCATACCAATCTGTCCGGCACGCAACTGATTCAGCTGTTTCTCGGGCAGGTTCAGCAGCTCCTGGCCGCGAAATTGTGCTGACCCGGCGACTTTGCCGTTTCTGGCCAGTAAGCCCATCAGCGCGAACGCGGTCTGGGACTTACCCGAACCGGATTCGCCGACAATCCCCAGTGTTTCGCCTTCGTTCAGATCAAAGCTCAGGTTATTCACCGCGGTAACATCACCATCGTGGGTCGAGAAAGTGACCCGCAAATCTTTTACCGCCAGTAACGGCTGCGGCCGGATGTGTTCAACAGTCATTGCGGTGCTCCTTAGCGATCTTTCGGGTCGAGGGCATCACGCAGGCCATCGCCGATAAAGTTAAAACAAAACAGAGTGACCACCAGAAAGCTGGCCGGAAACAGTAATAACCACGGGGAGACTTCCATGGAGTTTGCCCCGTCACTTAACAGAGCGCCCCAGCTGCTCAGTGGCTCCTGGGTCCCCAGACCAAGGAAACTCAGGAAGGATTCAAACAGGATCATTCCTGGCACCAGCAATGAGGCATACACCACGACGACCCCCAGCACATTCGGGATAATGTGTCTGATAACAATGCCGCTGGTGGAGACTCCGGCCACCCGTGCCGCTTCGATATACTCTTTCCCTTTCAAAGCCAGCGTTTGCCCGCGGACAATACGCGCCATATCCAGCCAGGACACCATCCCGATAGCGACGAAGATCAGCAGGATATTGCGGCCAAAGAAGGTCACCAGCAGAATGACGAAAAACATGAACGGAAAGGAATTGAGGATTTCCAGAAGACGCATCATGAAGGCATCGGTTTTGCCACCGACGTAGCCGGCAATCGACCCATACAGCGTCCCGACAACCACGGCGATCGCCGCTGACGCTATCCCGACCATCAACGAGATACGCCCGCCAATCGCCACCCGCACCAACAGATCGCGGCCTGATGAGTCAGTGCCGAACCAGTGGCCGGAACTTAAATCGGGCGCAGCAGACATCATATTCCAGTCGGTATCATCATAGGCAAATGGCGATAACAGCGGCGCGAAAGTCACGAACAGAACGATCAGCAGCAGAAGAAACAGGCTGACCAGTGCCGCACGGTTATGAATAAAACGGCGACCGGCATCCTGCCACAGGCTGCGTCCTTTAATTGGGCTCTCACCCAGTAAACTTTGCGTAAGCTCTTTATTTCTTTTAAATAAAATCATGGTTAACTCCCGCCATCAGTAGCGAATTTTCGGGTCGATAACGGCATACAAAATATCGACGATGGCGTTAAAAGCAATGGTCAGCACCCCGACCAGGATCGTCAGGCTGAGTACCAGTGAATAATCGCGGTTCAGTGCACCATTCACAAACAACTGCCCGATGCCCGGCAACCCGAAAATCGACTCAATGACCATCGATCCGGTAATGATGCCCACGAAGGCTGGCCCCATATAGGACACCACCGGCAATAATGCCGGACGCAGGGCGTGACGGAAGACAATCCGGCGCATCGGCATGCCTTTGGCGCGTGCCGTACGGATATAGTCAGAATGCATCACTTCAATCATTGAACTGCGCATGATGCGGGCAATACTGGAGATATACGCCAGCGACAGGGCCAGCATCGGCAATAACACGAACTGCCATTGTCCGCCATTCCATCCCCCGCCGGGCAGCCATTTCAGGGTAATAGCGAAGATCAGGACCAGTAGCGGCGCGACAACAAAGGAAGGGATCACCACACCGGTCATCGCCACCCCCATCACAGCATAGTCCCAGAAGGTGTTTTGTCGCAGAGCAGCAATAATGCCGGCACCGATACCGCACACCATCGCAAAACAGAAGGCTGCCAGCCCCAGCGACGCAGATACCGGGAAGGCCTGGCCTATCAGATAGTTAACACTGAAATCTTTATATTTAAACGACGGTCCGAAGTCGCCGTGGGCCAGTTTGACCAGATAGTCAACATACTGTTCGCCGATAGGCTCATTCAGGTGATAACTGGCTTCGATATTCGCCATGACTTCCGGGGGGAGATTACGCTCTCCGGTAAAAGGGCTGCCCGGGGCCAGCCGCATCATAAAGAAGGAGATAGTAATTAATATAAACAGCGTCGGGATCGCCTCTGCGACCCGCCGCAAAATAAATTTCAACATGGCATTACCTTAATTCCATTGCTACCGACATTTCTGACCGGAAAACCGGCCTGTGCCACAGACACAGACCGGACCCGTAAAATAAATTAGTGCTTGATTATATATAAGTTTTTATCGTAAACATGGTCAAGCGGGTCTTTACCGGTGTAGCCACCGACATAGGTTTTCACCAGCCGGGTATTGGCATAATAGAATACCGGAACGATAGCGGAATCTTTATCCATGATCTGTTCAGCTTTTTGATAATCCGCCGCACG
Organism: Tatumella terrea; assembly: GCF_039523755.1. Taxonomy (NCBI): domain Bacteria; kingdom Pseudomonadati; phylum Pseudomonadota; class Gammaproteobacteria; order Enterobacterales; family Erwiniaceae; genus Tatumella; species Tatumella terrea. The sequence goes on from NZ_BAAAFX010000026.1 coordinate 105,937, forward strand.
CTGTGCAGCATCGCCGGCATTGGCAGCATCTTTCAGCGCCTGATCGAAAGCGGTATCTGAATAGAACGCGGTGTTATTACTGTCACCGGTCTGCATAGTGTTCAGGAATGAGCTTGGCTCGTTATAATCCGCACACCAGCCGGCACGCGCCATCTGGTAGGTTCCCTGATGTCGGGAGTCCAGATAGGTCTTCCATTCCTGATTTTCCAGCACCACATTTACACCCAGATTTTTCTTCCAGATGGACGCGGCAGCAATGGCCAGCTTTTTATGCAGATCAGACGTGTTATAAAGCAACGTAAAGGTCAGCGGGTGTCCCGGACCGTAACCGGCTTCCTGCAGTAATTTTTTGGCCTCGTCATTACGTTGCGCCTGGGTTTCGGTGAACCAGGCCGGTTTTGTCACATCGATTCCATTGGTGGCAGGATCGGTCAGGCTGTAGGCCGGGGTTTGTCCCTGAGCCAGGACTTTATTCACGATGATATCGCGATCCAGTCCGAGTTTGATGGCGGTACGGACGCGGGCATCATTGAATGGCGCAGACTTATTATTCAGCTCATAGAAATAGGTGCAGAGATAAGGGTCAACATGCAGGTCTTTCGGGTGATCCTGCTTCAGCTTACGGAATAATTCGATAGGCAGGTTGTTATAGCTGACATCACTGCCATCTGCTGAGTAGAAGCGATTGACGTCATTCACTTCAGAATCGATAGGCAGGAAAGTCACTTTATTGATCACCGTATGGGCATTATCCCAGTATTTCGGATTACGCACGACGACGATTTTTTCGTTCACGATATGGGCCTGCAGGGTATAGGCACCGTTTCCGACCCAATGCTGCGGTAATGTCCACTGATCGCCATATTTTTCGACTACCGGCGGATAAACCGGAGAGAGTGCGGCATACGTCAGTAGCTGATCGAAAAAGGGAACCGATGTGGTCAGTGTCACCTGCAGTGTATGATCATCCAGCGCTTTTACACCCAACTGGTCCGGCGATTTTTTACCGGCAATGATGTCATCCACATTTTCCACATGCCCGTATTGCAGATAACTGGCATACGGCGAGGCTGTTTTTGGGTTGACCAGTCTGCGCCAGCTGTACACGAAGTCCTGAGCGGTCACCGGAGCACCGTTCGACCAGAGGGCATTCTTACGTAAGTGGAAGGTCCAGACTTTACCGTCTTTATTTTCCCAGCTTTCTGCCACCCCGGGGATCACTTTGCCGTTGGTTCCGACAGTCGCCAGCCCTTCCAGCAAATCATAACTGACATTACTTTCCGGATTACCTTCAATTTTATGCGGATCCAGGGACTGTACTTCCCCGCCATTACCTTTTGTTAATTCCTGTTTCGCGGCCAGTGTGACCCCGGCCGGGACGTCCGCGGCCAGGGCCTGCTGAATAGCCATCTGGCTCATTGCAAGGACAATCCCTGCTGCGAGTAATTTTTTACCAGGTAATTTGCTCATTTTCCGGCTCCGTTGTTTGCATTTGTTATTGTCTGACGGCCAGGCCCCCCTTACACAGGGAGTGTTTTACTGATTATTTCCTTACCGTCGTTACTGTGTCTGTCTTTTTTTTACTCGTGAATAAATCTGATGTATTGATAGCAGGATAATTTCACAGAGAAATGATTCACCTTCACACAATGAAACATAATCAACATTATGAAACATAATCACTACAAAGCGATAAAGTTCACAATAAAAAACTATTTAATGCATGAAGTATGCCAATAAATGTTATCCGTAATGAAAATTTCTAATCTGTCAGGAAACTGACCGACATTCTGACTTGTGTAAAAAACCAGGCGAACAATCTTTAATCAGAAACGCTGCTAATAACAGCAGGAGAATTATTACCGGCAGGAATGGCGAGGATGCGTCATGGTGCAACCTCACCAAAAGGGTGCCCCATTTTGGTGAGGTGTAAAATTGGCGCGAATTAAGTTAATGCAGGACAGATAAGCCGGGGAACAACGCACGAATACCGGTCACTATAAATTCGATACCCAATGCCATCAGTAACAGCCCCATAATTCGGGTGATCACGTTGATGCCTGTCTGACCCAGAACACGAGCCATCATCGGCGCTGCACGGAACAGTAACCAGCAGCTGGCGGCAAAAAGTGCAATCATCACCGAGAAGCAGAGAATATTGATCCAGGAGTCATAGCGCGTTCCCCAGACAATGGTCGAGCTGATGGCTCCGGGCCCGGCCATCAGAGGCAGGGCTAACGGAACGACCCCCAGATTCTCATGCGGTTCTGAGGTTTGTGCTTTCTCTTGTTTATTTTGCTTATCCTCACCGATTTTTCCGCTGATCATTGACATCGCAATGGTCACCACCAGAATACCGCCGGCGATACGGAACGAGTCGATCGAAATGCCGAACAGGGCCAGAATACTGTTGCCCAGTAACAATGAAATCCACAGGATGATGGCAACCGATAAGTTGGCCGTCATGTTGGTTTTATGGCGCTCGACGGTTCCCTGTGTACTGGTCAGGGTGATAAACACAGGAATGATGCCGACCGGATTCACCAACGCAAATAACCCGATGTAGAATTTGATATAAGTCGGCAGATCGGAAAGAAAAGAAGACAAAGTGTACCTCAGGCTGGGGGGCGAAGATCGATGCGTAAGTATAGACAGGTCGACACTGCAGGAAAAGCACTATTACAGGCGCCAGGCAACCCCTTCTGTTATTTTTTCTGTGACCTCAAACCGGAGTTACGCCTGCTCTGTCCTCCGTGATTTTATCCCCCTGAACCGCCCTCTTCCCGGCCATCGCGAATGTTCACGCTGAATGGTATCAGCCTGGCACTGACTTGATCTGTATCAGTATGCCTCCCTGCAGATGCCGATACTCTATCCCTGACCCGACAGTGCTGAAGTGAAACCTTTTTAGTAAACATTCGTATTACCCCTGAAGCACCCATAGCCCTCACGTTTGTTTACTAAAAAGTTTAATTTTCCTTCAGGAGATAATCATGACTGTCACAAACGTTGCCGGGTTAAATGCACTGGTCGGGCGGGTTAAAAATGCCCAACGGATCTTTGCCGGATTCAGTCAGGAACAGGTTGACAAGATCTTCCGTGCCGCGGCACTCGCCGCCGCCGATGCCAGAATTCCCTTAGCAAAGATGGCCGTTGCTGAATCAGGGATGGGGATCATTGAAGACAAAGTGATCAAAAATCACTTTGCTTCCGAATATATTTATAACGCGTATAAAGACGAAAAAACCTGCGGTATCCTCGAGACCGATGATACGTTTGGAACCATCACCATCGCTGAACCTATCGGCATTATTTGCGGTATCGTCCCGACCACCAATCCTACCTCAACGGCTATCTTCAAAGCACTGATCAGTCTGAAGACCCGGAATGGTCTCATTTTCTCCCCCCACCCGCGTGCCAGAAACGCTACCAATAGAGCCGCAGAGATTGTCTTACAGGCGGCCATTGCCGCGGGTGCTCCTCCGGACATTATTGGCTGGATCGATGAGCCCTCTGTCGAACTGTCGAACCAGTTGATGCATCACCCTGATATTAACCTTATCCTGGCGACCGGCGGGCCGGGTATGGTGAAAGCCGCGTACAGTTCAGGTAAACCTGCCATTGGCGTCGGGGCGGGGAATACGCCTGTGGTCATCGATGAAACTGCAGATATAAAACGTGCCGTCGCTTCTATTCTGATGTCAAAAACCTTTGATAATGGCGTTATCTGCGCCTCTGAGCAGTCCGTAATTGTCGATACGCAGATTTATGACGCGGTTCGCCAGCGCTTTGCCTCGCATGGCGGTTACCTGCTGCAGGGCGAGGAACTGCAGGCCGTCCGTGGAGTGATTCTGAAGAACGGCGCGCTGAATGCCGCCATCGTGGGCCAGCCAGCACCGAAAATCGCCGAAATGGCGGGTATTATCGTGCCTGCCGATACCAAGATCCTGATCGGCGAAGTGGCGGATATCGATGAAAGCGAACCTTTTGCACATGAAAAACTGTCTCCCACCCTCGCCATGTATCGGGCGACCGGTTTTGAAGATGCCCTGACCAAAGCAGAAAAACTGGTAGAGATGGGCGGTATCGGCCATACCTCCTGCCTGTATACGGACCAGGATAACCAGACAGAAAGAGTGAATCTGTTTGGCGAAAAGATGAAGACGGCGCGCATTCTTATCAATACCCCGGCGTCACAGGGCGGGATCGGTGACCTTTATAACTTCAAACTGGCGCCTTCCCTGACTTTGGGCTGTGGATCCTGGGGGGGCAACTCCATTTCTGAAAACGTCGGGCCGAAACACCTGATCAATAAAAAAACCGTCGCTAAACGGGCTGAAAATATGCTGTGGCACAAACTTCCTAAATCCATTTATTTCCGTCGCGGCTCATTGCCGGTTGCTCTTGAAGAGATCGCCAGTGACGGGGCCAGGCGTGCCTTTATCGTGACGGATCGCTACCTGTTTAATCATGGTTATGCCGATCAGGTGACCCGGGTTTTAAAAGCGCACGGCGTGGAAACTGAGGTATTCTTTGAAGTGGAGGCGGACCCGACGCTCAGTATTGTGCGCCAGGGCGCTGCACAGATGCATAGTTTCAAACCCGATGTCATAATCGCGCTGGGCGGAGGCTCCCCGATGGATGCCGCCAAGATCATGTGGGTGATGTATGAACATCCGGAAACGCACTTCGAAGAGCTGGCGTTACGCTTTATGGATATCCGTAAACGTATCTATAAGTTCCCGAAAATGGGAGTAAAAGCCAGCCTGGTGGCGATTACCACTACTTCCGGTACCGGTTCAGAAGTGACGCCATTTGCGGTGGTGACCGATGATGCGACCGGATTAAAATATCCGCTGGCTGATTATGCGCTGACCCCGGATATGGCGATTGTGGATGCGAATCTGGTGATGGATATGCCGAAGTCACTGTGTGCTTTCGGCGGGCTGGATGCGGTCACTCATGCGCTCGAAGCGTATGTGTCTGTGCTGGCGAACGAGTATTCTGACGGACAGGCATTACAGGCACTGAAACTGCTGAAAGAGAATCTGCCGGCCAGTTATCATGAAGGAGCAAAAAATCCTATTGCCCGTGAACGCGTGCACAATGCCGCCACCATTGCGGGTATTGCCTTTGCGAATGCCTTCTTAGGCGTATGTCACTCCATGGCGCATAAACTGGGATCAGAATTCCATATTCCACACGGCCTCGCCAATGCCCTGCTGATCACGAACGTCATCCGCTATAACGCCAATGATAACCCGACCAAGCAGACCGCCTTCAGCCAGTACGATCGTCCGCAGGCCCGCCGCCGCTATGCCGAAATTGCCGACCATCTGGGCTTAGGTCAGCCCGGTGATCGCACTGCCGGCAAGATCACGGCATTACTGCACTGGCTGGAAGAGATTAAAGCGGACCTGGGTATTCCGAAATCTATCCGCGATGCCGGTGTTCAGGAGGCTGACTTCCTCGCCCGTCTGGATAAGCTGGCCGAAGATGCCTTCGATGATCAGTGTACCGGGGCTAACCCGCGTTATCCGTTAATCAGTGAACTGAGGCAGTTAATGCTGGATAGCTATTACGGACGTGAATTCAGCGAAGTCCCCGACAATCATGACCAAAGAAATGAAGAAAAGCCGGCCACCGCTAAAAGCCGTAAAAAAGTGAAATAACCCTGCTCACAGGCTGCCGGTAAACCGGCAGCCTGGCACAGTACCGGGAAAGTCGTTATAGCGGGGGTTGCCCGTTACCATAAATCGCATCCGTGCTGTTCTCATCAATCGCCTGCCAGTAATGTTTACGGCAGACCGAGATATACCGTTCGTTCCCGCCAATAACCACCTGCTCCCCTTCTTTAAACGGCTTCCCCTGACTGTCGAGGCGAAGTACCATGCTCGCCTTTCGGCCGCAGTGACAAATGGTCTTCAGCTCGACCAGTTTGTCTGCCCAGGCCAGCAGGTACTGACTGCCTTCGAACAGTTCTCCGCGAAAATCGGTACGTAATCCGTAGCACAGCACAGGAATATCCAGCGAATCCGTGACAATGGTGAGCTGCCTGACCTGATCACGGGTCAGAAACTGGCTTTCATCCACCAGCACACAGTGGATTTTATCGCGCTCATGTATTTCTGCGACCTGCTCCGCAATATCTGTCCCCGGACGGTATAACAGCGCCTCTGCCGACAGCCCGATCCGTGAACTGACTTTGCCGTGACCAAACCGGTTATCGATTTCTGCGGTATAAATAACCGTCTTCATTCCCCGTTCATGATAGTTATAAGAGGATTGCAGCAACGATGTCGATTTTCCGGCGTTCATTGCTGAGTAATAGAAGTAAAGCTGTGCCATCAGAAAGATCCCGATCAGGAAGGAATAATAGCGGTTATATTAACATAATCGTCAACTGAAAATGTGATGATGCATTTACCGGTAATTAAAAGACAGGTTTACATTACCTGCCTGAGGATAAATGACTCATCCGTCCTCCCCTTCGGTAAAACGTCTTTACGCTTTATTTATAAACGCCGGCATAGTATTCAGTTGCAGTAAATTTTACCGCAGACTATGATTATATCCTTACGCATAATAACCAATTAAATTGTGAGATCCGGACAATGAGCGATGCCATTAAATCGTTGAATAATATTCGTACACTGCGTGCGCAAGCCCGAGAATACAGCATCGAAACGCTGGAAGATATGCTGGAAAAATTTGAAGTTATTGTCAACGAACGCCGTGAAGAAGAATCACATGCTGTCGCTCACAATGCCGAGAAAATTCGTAAGCTGGAACAATACCGTGAAATGTTAATCGCTGACGGGATTGATCCGAGTGAATTGCTGCAATCTGTGGCAGAAGCCAAACCTGCCACCAGGACCCGTCGTGCCGCGCGCCCTGCCAGATACCAGTACACCGATGAGAAAGGTGAAGTCCGTACCTGGACCGGTCAGGGACGCACACCTGCCGTGATCAGAAAAGCGATAGAAGCCGGAAAAACACTGGAAGATTTTGCACTCTGAGTCTGAGCCATGTTTCATCAGGGTTATTTCCTGAACGGTAATAACCCTGTTAACGGGAGGATAAATATCCTCCCTTTTTTTATACCTTATAATAGTCTCTGTACCAGTCGACAAATTTCTTTACGCCGGTGATGACCGGGGTTTCCGGGGTAAAATTGATCAGATCATAGAGTTCCCGGGTATCGGCACTGGTATCCAATACATCCCCGGGTTGTAATGGCAGCATATTTTTTCTGGCGGTCATTCCCAGCGCCTGCTCGAGTGCGGAAATATAATCCATCAGCGGCACCGGTTGACTGTTACCGATATTATAAATACGGTACGGAGCTGAACTCATCGCCGCAGACCCTGACTCAACGTTCCAGTCGCTCTTCGGCGTCGGCACTTTATCCTGTAAGCGGAAAATAGCTTCCACGATATCATCTATATAGGTGAAATCACGCTGCATCTTACCGTAGTTATAAACGTCAATCGCCTCACCGGCCAGCATCGCGCGGGTAAACTTAAATAATGCCATATCAGGGCGGCCCCAGGGACCATAAACCGTGAAAAAGCGCAACCCGCTGACCGGTAACTGATACAGATGCGCGTAACTATGACTCATCAGCTCATTCGATTTTTTAGTCGCGGCATACAGAGAAACCGGATGGTCCACACTGTCCCCGGTGGAAAACGGCAATTTACGGTTCAGTCCGTAGACAGAACTCGAACTGGCGAATAGCAGATGGCCGACTTTTTGCTGACGACAGCCTTCCAGAATATTCAGATGTCCGACAATATTGGCATCGACATATGCGTGGGGATTCTCTATCGAGTAACGGACACCGGCCTGAGCGGCCAGATGAATCACCCGGTCAAACCGGAAACGGTCAAATAATTGCTCCATTGCGGCACGGTCAGCGATATCGGTGTGCTGAAAAGTGAAATCAGGATAGGCTTCCAGCAACCGGACCCGATCCTTTTTTAACTGCACATCGTAATAGTCGTTCAGATTATCGATACCGACGACCCGGTAACCGGCCTTGAGTAATCTCAGACTCACATGAAACCCAATAAATCCTGCTGCACCGGTGACCAAATAATTCATATCATCCTCAACTCTTACCACTAATAAGGCCTCCCTTTTCAGGGGTACCGTTAATTCCTGTTCTTCAGACGGGCAAATGATACAGCTTTCCGTGGCGAAAGTTCACGGTTTGTTTTCATTCGCGCCCCGGACTGCCGTGAAAAAAAACATTTCACGCCCTCCGGGTAAAAAAAAAGGCCACACAACATGGTTGTATGGCCTGCAAAACGTATCAGCGCAAGCTTATCAGACGGTCTTTTTCAGCCAGGCTTTAAAGTCTTCACCTAACACAGGATGGCGAACACCGTATTCGACAAAGGCTTCCATATAACCAAGCTTGTTACCGCAATCATGGCTACGCCCTTTCAGGTGGTAGGCTTCCACGGTTTCTTTATCCATCAGCATGGCGATAGAATCTGTTAACTGAATCTCACCACCGGCGCCCGGAGGCGTTTTCGACAGCAGAGGCCAGATATCTGCCGACAGCACATAACGCCCGACAACGGCCAGGTTAGACGGTGCCTCTGGCGCTTTAGGTTTTTCGACCACACCGACCATAGGTGCACTGTCACCAGGTTGCAGTTCTGCACCCTTGCAGTCGACCACACCGTAGGAAGTTACATCTGCAACCGGTTCCACCATGATCTGGCTGCTGCCAGTTTCATCGAAGCGACGCAGCATCTCTGCCAGGTTATCCTGTTGCGGGTTAGATTCGTATTCATCAATGATGACGTCCGGCAGGATCACTGCGAATGGTTCATCGCCGACCAGCGGGTGTGCACACATCACTGCGTGACCCAGTCCTTTAGCAACCCCCTGACGCACCTGCATGATAGTTACGTGTGGCGGGCAGATGCTTTGAATTTCATCGAGCAGCTGACGTTTGACACGTTTCTCAAGCATGGCTTCCAGCTCGAAACTGGTGTCAAAGTGGTTCTCAATCGAGTTTTTCGATGAATGCGTGACCAGGATAATTTCATGGATTCCGGCAGCAATACATTCATTCACGACATACTGAATGAGTGGTTTATCAACCAGTGGCAGCATCTCTTTCGGAATGGCCTTGGTTGCCGGTAGCATTCGGGTTCCCAATCCGGCGACCGGAATTACCGCTTTTTTTACTTTTGATTTATAAGCAGACATCAAATTACCTCACTCGCGGGCCTGAACCCAATAGTTCTATAAATTTATACGTTAAGGAGTATAACAGCTTAAAGCAGCGATTTTACCGTTCTGGTAAAAATCCACTGAAATTAGGAATTATACCAACCGGGGATTTCCGCCCGAACATAAACAACTTACAACATATTTATTAGCAGGAACACTCATCATTATCTGAAAGCATAAGATTAATTCTACCGCCTGCGCCACTGATATTACATTCACAGGCGTTAAGATTAAAACTATGCTGACTGGCATGTACTTTACGGAACGTACCAGGAGGGATCCCTGTTTCGAGAACCTGATGCTGCCCGTTAAAAGAAAGCGTGCTATGCAGACCCGCCGGGATCAGCAATAAGTTATGAAGATGACGGTTGTAATAACCCACCAGTAGCGGGAACTGTCCCTGCATACCGGCATCCTCCAGTAACTGATTAATATCATTTAGAATTGTGGTTATCTGTGGCAATGGCTGATGCTGATCGGCTATTTTTTTTCTTAGTAATTCGTTAAACAGCACCCGCAACAGTAATGCCGCCATCACTCCGTTATCACCCGCTCTGGTGACATCCAGTATATAGAAACCGAGCTGATGATCAGAAAGCGCAGCGATATCAAATACCAGTCCGGGTTTTTCTGTCGGTGTCAGTTGGCGATAATTGACTCGCGTCTCTGCCAGCACTTGCCGGATAGGCGGTTGTAACTGCCTGAGCAACTGAACTGCTTTTTCCGGATGACGGATCAGACTGTCCCAGCCATCGAACAATAATTCATCTTCTTTGACTTTAGAGGCAAACATCGATGGATAAAGACACTCAAGAAGAATTTCACGTAACCGTGGAATATCATCCAGAGGTTTCAGAATCACATCCTGAACGCCCAGGCGCAACATGCCGGCAATTTCGGAGACATCTTCACTGGCTGTCATAACAATCACGGGCAGTGAACATCCCTGCGAGCGCAGCTGTTGCACGAATTTTTCCCCGCGCATTACCGGCATCTCAAGATCGCAGATGATCAGATCAACCGGATGCTGATCCAGCATTTGCAGTGCTGTCATACCGTTGATGGCTTGCAGAATATTTGCGCCCATATTCGCCAAAATACCACTTAACAACGACGAAAATACAGGCTCATCATCAATCACCAGAATCAGCTTACCGGATAATGTATTACTCATTACAAATACCTGTTGTTAAACCTGACGGGTACCCTCTCCGCAGGCCAGGAACTTCATTTGCGGCCTGTAATACAGGCTTTCGCAGCGTCCCCCGCCCCCGGGAATAAGAATTTGACAATTAACTATAGTATAGTTCATTCCGAATCGTTCACTTTGTTACCTTCCGTCAGGTTGTAACATGATACTATCAACAGGCTGTAATAATCCGGAGATGATGTGTCCACCGAATACTGCCCCTGTGGCAACACAGAAACCTATGATGCCTGCTGTGGCCGTTATCTGAGCGGACAGCACCGCATCCCTGACGCTGAATCCCTGATGCGTTCGCGTTACACCGCTTATCAGCGCGGGAATTCCGGCTGGCTGCTAGCCACCTGGCATCCTTCGCAACGAAGCCCTGAGCTGACCGCCAGCCTGTCTTCCGGCTTGTCCGACACTGAATGGCTCGGGCTGAATGTTATCGCACATACTTATGAAAAAGATAGTAATGAAGCCTTCGTCACCTTTTATGCCCGATATCGCGATAAACAACAAACTTCTGCTATTTACGAACGTTCACGCTTTATCAGAGAAGAACAACACTGGTATTATATCGACGGCGTTCATCTGCAGGCTGGCAGAAACGATCCCTGCCCCTGCGGTTCGGGCAAAAAGTTTAAAAAATGTTGTGGCTTATGATAACTAAAACGCCCTTCATAACTGAAATCTGATTCGACAGGATACATTGCACAATGCAAGCCCAGACATTACAAAAAAAAGTTTTAAGAACCATTTGTCCCGATGCGAAAGGCCTTATCGCTAAAATTACCAATATTTGCTACAAGCACGAACTGAACATCGTTCAGAATAACGAATTTGTAGATCACCGTACCGGCCGCTTCTTTATGCGTACCGAACTTGAGGGGATCTTTAATGACACCACTCTGCTGGCCGATTTAGACAGTGCCTTACCTGCCGGTTCCGTCCGCGAACTGCAAGCTGCCGGTCGCCGCCGTGTCGTGATTATGGTGACAAAAGAAGCTCACTGCCTGGGCGACTTATTGATGAAAAGTGCCTTTGGCGGTCTGGACATGGAAATTGCGGCCGTTATCGGCAACCATGAAACCTTACGCTCACTGGTGGAACGTTTCGATATCCCCTTTTTACTGATAAGCCACGAAGGACATACCCGCGAAGAACACGATATGCTGATGGCTGATGAGATTGAACGCTATCAGCCGGATTATGTCGTGCTGGCGAAATACATGCGGGTACTGACCCCTGAATTCGTTAAGCGGTTTCCTAATAAAATTATTAATATCCACCACTCTTTCCTGCCAGCCTTTATCGGTGCACGACCTTATCATCAGGCCTATGAGCGTGGTGTAAAGATTATCGGCGCGACGGCGCATTATGTTAATGATAATCTCGATGAAGGCCCGATCATTATGCAGGACGTGATCCATGTCGATCACACCTTCAGCGCTGACGATATGATGCGTGCGGGCAGAGATGTTGAGAAAAATGCCCTGAGCCGCGCACTGGACAAGGTGCTGGCGCAACGGGTCTTTGTCTACGGTAACCGGACGATCATTCTGTAATTTATTGGGTGAATAATACGCAACCCATTAATTTTCAGTGCGAAAAACAGGCAAACAGGCATAAATACCTGTTTTGCCTGTTTACACCACGATAGGTTTTGTTATTATGCATCCCGCTTCAGCAGTCAACGAAGCATCACAATCAGGTGGGATTCCCGAGCGGCCAAAGGGAGCAGACTGTAAATCTGCCGTCACAGACTTCGAAGGTTCGAATCCTTCTCCCACCACCATTTCCTGACCTGTATCCTCCTCTGTTATTTCCGGTTCACTCTTCCAGTTATCTGTATTGAAAACCCGCTTCATTTTCTTATCCTTACCCGTTTGTCATACGCACTGCCTGATGATTCAAGCGATCCCTGGTCTGTATTCAGCCTGATCTTACCGGTTCCTTGTCGGGGTCATCCGTATTGTCTGTACTCTCCCTTTTATCTGCACTGCCTGCCATCAGGCTGTCCGCAGAGTCAGTGGTCCGCGGATGACCCGCCCGGAAGACTTCCCGGTGTTACTGGCAACCGACGTTTTACTGCCTTGCGTTCTGACCGGCTCATCCCTGCCGTGACGGTGACATTTATTGAAAAAATCGCTACCATCGCGGATAAATTCTCTGACTGTGGTTAAAACATGAAATTTGTTTCTTTCAATATCAACGGACTCCGGGCACGTCCCCATCAGCTGGCCGCACTGGTTGAAACTCACCAGCCGGATATTATCGGGTTGCAGGAGACCAAAGTTCACGATGATATGTTCCCGCTGGAAGAAGTACAGAAACTCGGTTACCACGTCTTCTTCCATGGCCAGAAAGGCCACTATGGCGTCGCACTGATGACGAAAATGGAACCGGTCAGTGTGCAGCGTGGTTTTATTACCGATGAAGAGGATGCCCAGCGGCGGATCATCATGGCTGAGATCCCCTCGGCTATCGGTAATATTACGGTGATTAATGGCTATTTCCCGCAGGGGGAAAGCCGCGACCATCCGCTGAAGTTCCCTGCAAAAGAGAAATTTTACCGTGACCTGCAGGATCATCTGGAATCGCGCTTAGATCCGCAGCAGCCGGTACTGATCATGGGCGATATGAATATCAGCTGTACCGACAGTGATATCGGTATCGGTGATGACAACCGCAAACGCTGGCTGCGTACCGGTAAGTGTTCTTTCCTGCCGGAAGAGCGCGAGTGGATGGATAAACTGCTCGGATGGGGGCTGACCGATACCTGGCGGGCTGCCTGGCCTGACACTCATGACCGCTTCTCCTGGTTTGATTACCGTTCGAAAGGGTTCAATGATAACCGCGGTCTGCGCATCGATTTACTGCTGGCAAGTCAGCCTCTGGCCAGCCGGTGTCTGCAGACCGGTATCGATTATGATATCCGCAGTATGGAAAAACCGTCAGATCACGCCCCGGTCTGGGCGACCTTTGATCTCTGAGTTTCACTCAACGACGGAGACGTTCCCGCGGGCCTGACGGTCCGCGGTAATGCCCCCGGCACCCGGCGCTCCCGGCCGCATCGTAAATACCTGACCCCGCTTTTGAGTCCGGCCCCGCCATAATTGCCGGTGATTGTACCGGCAGACTGGCCCGCCCGGCGGCCACTGTTCAGCTTTCAAAATTTACAATGAGCACACGCCAGGCATTATCACTGAGCGGGAGATTTTTCTACCCTCCGGCGTAATGACGCTGTCCTTGAAGGCCTCATATAACTCGCCGGGCACTATCCACGTTACCCTTTTCAAAAGGTTTTCAGGTCTGAATACGGGCTAACCTCTCCGGCCAGCACGGTTACCGCGCCCAGGATCATCAGAAATCCGAGGGTTACAGACCGCATAAGTCACTCCCGGCTGGCTTTATGTTTCCTGCCTTTGCTGCTGCCTTTGCTGGGGCGTTTTGCCTGTCCGCGGGGCAACTGCCTGAGGATCTGTACAGGGGGGGTACGCCGGGCTTCGCCGATCAGCTGATGCAGCGTTCCGACCAGAGGCTGCATAAAATCCTGATAGCGGAAGTTTTTCTCGCTGATACTGGTCAGCATCGACTCCCACTGTGCCGTCATATCAGGGCTGGCTGCCGGCTGTGGTAACGCGTGGATCAGGGCCTTACCCACGACTGTGGAATGAATATACCGGCCCTTCTTTTCCAGAAATCCCCGTTTGAACAGCAATTCGATGATCCCTGCACGCGTCGCTTCGGTTCCTAATCCATCGGTCTCTCTGAGCACTTTCTTTAAGGCTTTATCCTGGACAAAACGGGCGATCCCGGTCATTGCAGAAAGCAAGGTCGCATCGGTGAAGTGGCGCGGGGGCTGTGTTTTCTTTTCCACCACCTCGCCTTTTTCGCACAACAGCTCATCCCCTTTTTTGACTTCAGGCAGCGGCGTGCCATCATTTTCCTCATCACGCTCTTTGTTACCCAGCAATACCCGCCAGCCGGCGACCGCCAGGAAACGTGCTTTGGCGATAAACTTCCCACCCGCAATCTCCAGATCGATAACACATTTCCGGTAAACCGCGTCCGGGCAGAACTGCATCAGATACTGGCGAGCCACCAGCCCGTAAATATTCAGCTCATTCTCGGTCAGTTTTGTCCGGCTGCGTCTGGCGGTAGGAATAATGGCATGGTGAGCATCGACCTTTTTATTATCCCAGCAACGGTTACGCACATCGGTGTCCAGTTCCTGTGGCATTGCCTGATGAGGCAGATGTGTGCCGATCGCTTCCAGCACCGCATGACGTCCGGCGAAGTGTTCTTCCGGCAGATAACGACAGTCTGAACGGGGATAAGTGATCAGTTTATGGGTTTCGTAAAGCCGCTGGCAGACATCCAGTACGGTCTGGGCGCTGAGCCCGAACCGGCGGGCCGCTTCAATCTGTAAACCGGATAACGAGAACGGCAATGGTGCTATCTCAGACTCACGTTTATCCTGATAATGACTGACCATCGCCGGCTGGCCGTTGATCCGCTGACAGACATGTTCTGCCAGTGAACGGTTAAGTAGCCGGCCCTCTTCATCCTGCCAGGACTCACACGCATCACTGGGCACCCACACTGCGGTAAACCGTTGTTCATCCCCGGCCAGAATATGAGCTTTCACTTCAAAGAAATCGCGGGCAATAAAGTTTTCAATCTCTTCGTCACGACGCACCACCAGTCCGAGTACCGGAGTCTGCACCCGGCCGACAGAGAGCACACCGTCGTAGCCGGCATTACGGCCAAACAGGGTATACGCCCGGGTCATATTGATACCGTACAACCAGTCGGCCCTTGCCCTGGCCAGCGCAGAAATACAGAGCGGCACGAAATCACGGTTATCCCGTAACCGTTCGATGGCACGGGCGACCGACTGTGGATTGAGATCATTGATCAGACAACGCTGAACCGACTTTCTTTTCTCATCGCTGAGTTTCAGATAATCGAGCACCTCGTCGACCAGTAACTGTCCTTCACGATCGGGGTCACCGGCATGAACGATATGGGTTGCCTTCTGCAACAATCCATCGATGACGCTGAGCTGTTTTGCGACTTCAGGGCGGGGTTTCAGTTGCCATTTTTCAGGGACAATCGGCAGATCGGCCAGTGACCAGCGGGCAAAACGCGGGTCATAATTTTCCGGTTGTGCCTGTTCCAGCAGATGGCCGACACACCAGGTCACAATCTGGTCATCTCCGCAGGCAATAAAACCCTGCCCGCGACGATGGGGTTCAGGCAAAACTTCAGCTATCGCCCGGGCAAGGCTGGGTTTTTCGGCAATAAACAAACGCATTGACCGCGATCTTCCTTTTTTTCCGGCTCCGGGTTGGGGTGACCTCCGTGCCAGGGGTGAATACTTTCAGTCGCCGGAACCGGCGACCTGCCGGCTGCTCTGCCGGTCTTCTGCATACTGCGGCATAACGACAAACGCCCGGCACAAAGGTCCGGGGCGCTATCATAGGGTAATCATGCCAGACTGGCTGACAAAGATCTGTCAGAAATGGCTGACAAAAGGTGCAGAATCAACGGCTGTTAATGGTGCAGCTTTCAGCCGGGGGGTTCCCAGATACAGGAAACCGACAATCTTGTCCTGTGGCCGGCACCCCAGGCCCTGACGAACCACCTCGTGTTCTGTCCAGGCACCACTGCGCCAGATCCCGTTAAAGCCCTGCGCCTGGGCCGCCATTTGCATGGCCATCACCGCGCATCCTGCAGAGACCACCTGTTCCCATTCAGGCACCTTAGGATGTTCTTCACAGCGTGCAATCACCGCGATAATCAGCGGAGCCCTGAAAGGTGCATTCTGCGCTTTTTCTGTGGCTTTTTCGTCTGCCCCGTCATGAGTTGCGGCCGAAACCAGCAGCTGGCTGAAACGTTCACGCCCTTCTCCTGCGATCATAACAAAGTGCCAGGGTTGCAGAGCACCATGATCAGGCGCACGCAAACCTGCCTGCAGAATATTTTCCAGCGTTTCACCTTCGGGTGCCGGTTCCGCCAGCCGTGACGCAGAGCGTCGCTGTAATAATAAATCTAATGCGTTCATAACGTCCTCATATGCAGTCTGTCTCTGACAAGTCTGGCATAACAACGTGATTTGTAACAGTCTGCTGTGATTTCCTGCTGACTTTTAGAGCGGCGCTCTTTAGGATGAGGGCGGAATGATTCAGAGCGCAGGCCGCAGAATGGTCTGCAGACAATTATATGGAGAAATTATGCGCACTTTGTGGCGAATTACCGGCAGGTTATTTTCTGCCGTCTGGCGGATAATCAATTTTATCAGGGAGTTTATCCTGAACCTCTTCCTGCTGTTGCTGATCGTCGCGGGCGTCGGGATTTGGTCACAGGTCAGTGGCGGATCGGCGAATTCGGCAAAAACGCTGACCGGCGGTGCATTGAAGATTGACCTCGCCGGCAGGGTCGTTGACCAGCCTTCGGCACAAAACCGTCTGAGTAAAATTGGCCGGGAGTTACTGGGCAGCCGCAGTGAAACACTGCAGCAGAACTCGGTCTTCGATATCGTGAATGCCATTCGTCAGGCGAAGAGTGACGATAAAATTACCGGTATCGTGCTGGATCTGCGCAATTTCGGCGGCGGTGACCAGCCAGCGCTGCAATATATCGGAAAAGCTTTACGGGAATTCCGTGATGCCGGTAAACCTGTGTACGCCTATGGCGATAATTTCAGTCAGGCACAATATTATCTGGCCAGTTTTGCCAATACGGTTTACCTCTCTCCTCAGGGAGCGGTCGACATTCATGGTATGGCCACCAATGCCCTCTACTACAAAACCCTGCTGGATACGCTGAAAGTATCATCCCATGTTTTCCGTGTCGGCACCTATAAATCTGCAGTAGAACCTTTCCTGCGCGATAACATGTCACCGGCCGCGAGAGATGCCGATACCCGCTGGATCACTCAGTTATGGAATAACTATCTGACCACCGTTTCGGCCAACCGTCAGTTAACGCCGCAGCAGGTCTTTCCTGGCGCGGACAATCTGATCACGGCCCTGAAAGCCGTAAACGGTAATACCGCTACTTATGCGCTGAATAGCCGACTGGTAGATGGACTGGAATCCCGGGCGGCAGTGGATCAGATCCTTATCCATAAATTTGGCTGGGATAGTCAGACCCATGACTACCGTAATGTCAGTATCTATGATTATCCGCTAAAAGAGTCGCAGACCAGTGCCCCGGCAAATATCGCGGTCATTGTAGCCAACGGCGCGATTGTGGACGGTGAGTCCGGTGCCGGTAACGTTGGGAGTGATACGCTGGTTTCACAAATCCGTACGGCGCGTCTGGATAAAAATATTAAGGCCATCATCCTGCGGGTCAACAGCCCGGGCGGCAGTGTGACCGCTTCTGAAGCTATCCGTGAAGAACTGATGGCCGCAAAACAAGCCGGCAAACCTGTGGTTGTCTCTATGGGCGGTGTGGCCGCCTCCGGCGGCTACTGGATCTCGACCCCGGCCAGCTATATTATCGCCAGCCCTTCGACCCTGACCGGATCGATTGGTATCTTCGGGGTGATTAATACCATAGAGAATTCGCTGAGTACCCTGGGCGTCCACACCGATGGGGTTTCGACTTCCCCGCTGGCGGATGTTGCTATGACCAAAGCATTGCCGGACCAGGTGCAGCAAATGATGCAAATCAGCATCGAAAATGGATATCATAACTTCCTCAGCCTGGTAGCAGACTCGCGTCATAAAACCACGGAGCAGATCGATCAGATTGCTCAGGGCCATGTCTGGACCGGCAGTGATGCAAAAGAAAACGGACTGGTTGATGAACTCGGTGACTTTGATGATGCAACACAGAAAGCTGCGGCGCTGGCACATATCACCACGCCTCGTCTGGACTGGTATCAGGAGCAACCGACCTTCTTTGATCAGGTACTGGATCAGATGAGTTCTTCGGTCAGCGCGTCACTGCCTGCCAGTATTAAGGCTTTCCTGCCCGCACCGCTGGCGGAAGTGATGACCGATTTACAAAATCAGCCTGGTCTGACCGGCCAGGCGGCCGATCCGCAAAACCGTTATGCGTATTGTCTTAACTGCGGCGTAATGAACTGACCGGCTGGCAGCCTGAACCGGGTTCAGGCTGCTTTCCCCGGAAATTGCTATATACTGCCGCCATCTTCCGGCTTTTTTACGACTTTTGAAAAGAATACGTCATGCAGAGAAAAAATATTTATGTTGCCTACACGGGCGGGACCATTGGTATGCAGCGTTCTGCCCAGGGATATATACCGGTGTCCGGGCATCTGCAACAGCAATTACTGGCAATGCCGGAGTTCCATCGTCCGGAAATGCCCTCCTTCTCGATTCACGAATATCAGCCGCTGATGGACTCGTCAGACATGACGCCACAGGACTGGCAGGTCATAGCCGATGATATCCACAAAAACTATGCACTGTATGATGGTTTTGTGATCCTGCACGGTACCGATACCATGGCGTTTACCGCCTCAGCGCTGTCGTTTATGCTGGAAAACCTGGGGAAACCGGTCATTGTGACAGGGTCACAGATACCCCTGGCCGAAATGCGTTCAGACGGACAGCAGAATCTGCTGAATGCATTGTATGTCGCCGCAAATTACCCGGTGAATGAAGTCACGTTATTTTTTAATAACACGCTCTTCCGGGGTAACCGGACCACAAAGGCTCATGCCGATGGCTTCGATGCTTTTGCCTCCCCGAACCTCACCCCGCTGCTGGAAGCGGGTATCCATATCCGCCGGTTACATACGCCGGCTGCACCGCAGGCTCAGGGGCCGTTTACCGTCCACCCGATCACGCCACAGCCGGTGGGGGTCGTTACGCTGTATCCCGGAATATCGGCCGAAGTTGTGCGTAACTTCCTGCGTCAGCCGGTGAAAGCGCTAATCCTTCGTTCGTATGGTGTCGGCAACGCTCCGCAGAATACCGAGTTTCTGACCGAACTCAGGCAGGCTTCAGAGCGCGGCATTGTGGTCGTCAATCTGACGCAATGCATTTCGGGGAAAGTGAATATGGGGGGGTATGCCACCGGCAATGCGCTGGAAAATGCCGGAGTGATCAGTGGCTATGATCTCACCGTAGAAGCGGCGCTGACCAAGCTGCATTATCTGCTCTCTGCCGGCTATGATCCGCAACAGATCCGCGCGCTTATGCAGCAAAACCTCCGTGGCGAGCTGACCGCGGATTAACGTCCCGTACCGGCTTGTGTGGGGTCCGGACAAGCCGGTAACAGGGCAACTACAGGGTCAGTTTGGTCACCGCACCGTCGATGCCAAATTCTTCCTTCAGTGCCTGCTTACTCTTCAGCACCATCTCCCCGCCTTTGGCAATCGTCATATGCCCGGGGTTATCGTTATATCTGGCCTGCCATAACATTACCAGCTGAAGCGTGTGTTCACGCTGTGCCGGGGTCAGCGCCACACCATCCGGCCACTTACCGGTTTCACTGGCCAGAACCAGGCGTTCATACAACTCCGGGGTCATGCCAGCCAGTAGATTTTCAAGATCCTTCATCAGTTACCCCGGTGTATTGTTGCCTTGCGGATCGGTAAAACTTAACGAGGCAGAGTTGACACAGTAACGCTCGCCCGTGGGTTGCGGACCGTCCGGGAACACATGGCCGAGGTGCGAATCACAATGCGCACAACGAATTTCTGTCCGGTGCATACCGTGTGAGAAATCCTCAATATAGTGGATAGCCTCCGGGGAGACAGGCTGGTAAAAACTCGGCCATCCGCAACCGGCATCGAACTTTGTCTCTGAATAAAACAGCGGCACATGACAGACCAGACAGTGGTAAATCCCTTCGTCAGTATTATGCAATAAAGCACCGCTGAACGGCGGTTCCGTCCCGCGATCCCGGGTGACATAGCGTTGTATTTCTGTCAGGTCACGTGCCGGGGTATTCCCGTTTTTTTCCGTTGTCATGAAGAAGCCATATTATTGATCCAGTGAATGGGGGTATTATAACAAATAAGCAACAACAGGGACGGGTAAATTGTGCGTTGAACACAGGATCACCGGTAGGTTTGAAATTGTGATCTGCATCCCAATTTATTATGAAAAGGTTCCGCACACTATTTACCAGGTGAGTCCCCGTTATGGTTAATAGTGCTTATGCTTTAACGGGTAAAAACTGCGGCTGAGGATTGATCTGCCACAATAATTGACACGATTAAGCTTGACGCCTGAAGCGGTTTTTGTAATTTTACAGCCAACCTTTTATTCAATAACCAATAGCTGGTGGAATATATGACTATCAAAGTAGGTATCAACGGTTTTGGCCGTATCGGTCGCATTGTTTTTCGTGCTGCGCAACAGCGTTCAGACATCGAGATCGTTGCAATTAACGACCTGCTCGACGCCGAATACATGGCTTACATGCTGAAGTATGACTCCACCCATGGTCGTTTCGACGGGACCGTAGAAGTTAAAGACGGTGCACTGATCGTTAACGGTAAAAAAATCCGTGTAACCAGCGAAAAAGACCCGGCCAACCTGAAATGGGACGAAGTGGGTGTGGATGTGGTGGCTGAAGCGACCGGTATCTTCCTGACCGACGAAACTGCACGTAAACACATCACCGCAGGCGCGAAGAAAGTTGTCCTGACCGGTCCTTCCAAAGACGACACCCCGATGTTTGTTCGTGGTGCCAACTTCGATAAATATCAGGGCCAGGATATCGTCTCTAACGCTTCCTGTACCACTAACTGCCTGGCCCCTCTGGCTAAAGTTATCAATGATAACTTTGGTATCGTTGAAGGCCTGATGACCACGGTTCACGCGACCACTGCAACGCAGAAAACCGTTGACGGCCCGTCTCATAAAGACTGGCGCGGCGGTCGTGGTGCTTCCCAGAACATCATCCCTTCTTCTACCGGTGCGGCTAAAGCCGTCGGTAAAGTCCTGCCGGAACTAAACGGTAAACTGACCGGGATGGCTTTCCGTGTCCCTACCCCGAACGTTTCTGTCGTTGACCTGACCGTTCGTCTGGAAAAAGCCGCCACTTATGAGCAGATCAAAACTGCCATCAAAACGGCTTCTGAAGGCACAATGAAAGGTGTTCTGGGTTATACCGAAGACGACGTGGTTTCTACCGATTTCAACGGTGAAGTCTGTACTTCATTCTTCGATGCGAAAGCAGGTATTGCTCTGAATGATAACTTCGTGAAACTGGTTTCCTGGTATGACAACGAAACCGGCTACTCTCACAAAGTGCTTGACCTGATTGCACTGGTTGCGGCCAAATAAAATCAACGGAAAGTCCGTGATTAACAGGGGCGACTTCGGTCGCCCCTTCTTTTTGTGGGTTGATCCCTCTGAGGAGAGCAAATGCAGGAATCACTCTATAAACTGCCGGTTAACCGTCAGATCACCCCCTATATTTCTCTGCGTCAGAAAGGTCAGTTGCCGCTGATAGTGGTTAATCATCCGGCGGTACATGCGGTGGTTGCATTGCAGGGGGCCCATCTTATTTCATGGCAACCTTCCGGTGAAAAGCCGGTGATCTGGTTAAGCGATGAAACGGCATTCACGGAAGGTAAAGCCATTCGCGGCGGCGTACCTGTCTGCTGGCCCTGGTTCGGCCCGGCCGGTCAGCCGGCTCATGGTTTTGCCCGTAACCTCCCCTGGACACTGCTGGCTCATGATGAAAATGAGCAGGGAGTCAGTCTGACATTTGAGCTGAAGCACTCGCCACAAACTCATAAATACTGGCCACACGATTTTTCACTGATTGCCCGCTTCCGCCTGGGAAAACAGTGTGAAATTGAACTGGAAGCTCACGGTGAATTTACGTCGACTGCAGCATTGCATAGCTATTTCCGGGTGGCCGATATTGCCGGCGTCTCTGTCAGTGGCCTGGGCAGACCGTATATTGATAAAGTCGCCGGCGGGACGACGGCAGAGCAGCTTACGCCGCAAACTTATCCTGATCAGGTAGACCGTATATTCACTGCCGCCGATGACTGCAATGTCATTGAGGATACCGCCGGTAAACGCCGGCTGGAGATTTACCACCATCATAAAAGTGACGTTGTCACATGGAATCCGGGCCCTGCACTTTCCTGCAGTATGGGAGATATGGCCAATGACGGATATAAAACTATGGTCTGCGTGGAAACGGCGCGTATTTCTCAGCCGCTGGTCAGCAAACACGATGCTCCGGGCCGTATGGGAGTGATGTTTAAGGTGGTCAGAAACGCCTGATGCGTCAGAGGATCCTCTGACGCCCTTCGCTGTAGTATTGCGGGGCATCACCTGCCCCGCTCAGGAGCGTATGTCAGCCCCTGCTACCTTCACAGCATCAGTTTCAGAACGTGTAACTTAGCCCCGTCCAGATCATTGCCTGACCGGACTTCGCCACCATCGGACTGTCTTTCACCTCGCTGCCGAACCACTGATAACGTCCGCCTACCCCTAACTGCCAGCGGGAGGTCAGCGGATAACTGGCGCTGATTTCCACGTACGGAAGCCAGCTGTCCCCCGCATCGTAGGAGGATATGCCGCTGCGCCGTGATTCCGCCGATGACACTCCGTAATAATAATTCGTCTGCTTGCTGCTGTTCCAGCTGACCCCGGCCCCCGGGTTGAGCGAGATCCCGTCCAGCATCAGCGGGTAATGCCAGTTGGTATTCCAGACAAAACCGTTACTCTGGTCCAGTACATCGCCCACCAGCGAGGTTTTCAGGACTCCCCAGTCAGCAATGTGTTGCCATTGTCCACCGGCCATCAGGGTCAGATGACGTTTATCCAGTTGCTTCATGGCAGACGACGAGGTGCGCTTCGGGTCATATTCCTGCCCAGAACTGGTGATGATCAATGAGAATTGGTCCTGCTGATCTTTCCACAGAAAATAGCCGCCCTGCAGTCCGGAAACAAAAAAATTCGCATCTTCGTAATTGATTAACGGGAAGGGATAATACCGTTCCTTACCGCCCTGATACGGCGATTGAACGTACAACGCCCCCGCGCCGAGGGTCAGAGGTGAACCTGCCGCCAGAACGCCGGAGGTGAAACAGGCAGTCGCCAGGGTAACGGCTGTCAGATATGATGTTTTCAAACCAGAGGATCCTTAATTTAATGTCTGCTATCCGATGTCAGCGGTCATATTCACCGCCGGCAAGAGGGAGAGAATAAACGTAAATTCCCCCTCATGGCCCGCGTTTCGTGCCCTCACACGCTGCAGTCCCCCGCTGATAAATGACAGGATAGTACAGTTTGTTATTGATATATCGCTAAATAGTGCAAAAAACCGTGTGTGAACTGAAAATTTCTGACTACAGTTAAATAATACGACTCTGTACAAAATTTGTAATGACACACGGTCAGGATATTATTTCTTAAACATCTCCTCCTGGCATAAGGGCTGCTTTATCAGCCTGTGAGTCGTCTTTTCCCGGAGCAAATCCTGTCATCATTCTGCTCCTTTACCTGTGCTAAAAACAAAAGGACGGGCATCGCTATGAATATATTCGATCATTATCGCCAGCGTTATGAAGCGGCCAAAGACGAAGAGTTCACACTGCAGGAATTTCTGGCCATCTGTAAAAAGGATCGCAGTGCCTACGCCAATGCCGCAGAACGACTGCTGACCGCCATCGGACACCCCGTCATGGTGGATACCGCTCAGGACCCAAGGCTTTCCCGTATTTTTTCGAACCGGGTGGTCCCCCGCTATCCGGCCTTCGAAGAGTTCTACGGGATGGAGGAAGCTATCGAACAGATAGTCTCTTATCTGAAACATGCCGCTCAGGGGCTGGAAGAAAAGAAACAAATTCTTTATCTGCTCGGGCCGGTCGGCGGCGGGAAATCCTCACTCGCTGAGCGGCTGAAAGCGCTGGTTCAGCGGGTTCCCATCTATGTTCTGACCGCTAACGGAGAACACAGCCCGGTGAACGATCACCCGCTATGTCTGTTTAATCCTGTTGAGGATGCAGGGATTCTGGCGGAGGAATACGGTATCCCGCGCCGTTACCTGGGCACCATAATGTCCCCGTGGGCCGCCAAACGTCTGCAGGAGTTTGGCGGTGATATCTCCAGGTTTAAAGTCGTTAAGGTCTGGCCCTCCATCCTCGGGCAACTGGCGATTGCTAAAACGGAGCCGGGGGATGAAAACAACCAGGATATTTCAGCCCTGGTCGGGAAAGTGGATATTCGCAAACTGGAGCACTTCGCCCAGAACGACCCGGACGCCTATAGCTATTCGGGGGCATTATGCCGTGCGAACCAAGGGGTGATGGAGTTTGTCGAAATGTTCAAAGCCCCGATCAAGGTTCTGCATCCGTTGTTAACGGCGACCCAGGAAGGTAACTATAACGGCACCGAAGGTATTTCAGCATTACCGTTTAACGGTATTATCCTTGCCCACTCCAATGAATCTGAATGGGTGCAGTTCAGAAATAATAAAAGCAACGAAGCCTTTCTCGACCGTGTTTACATCGTAAAAGTCCCTTATTGCCTGCGGGTGTCTGAAGAGATTAAGATCTACAAAAAACTGCTGAATAACAGTGAGCTGACAGAGGCCTCCTGCGCGCCGGGCACCCTTGAAACACTGGCCCGTTTTATTATCCTGTCGCGGCTGAAGTCGCCGGAAAACTCGAGTATTTTCTCTAAAATGCGGGTCTATGACGGAGAGAGCCTGAAAGATACCGATCCTAAAGCCAAATCATGGCAGGAATATCATGATTACGCCGGTGTCGATGAAGGGATGAACGGCTTATCCACCCGCTTCGCGTTCAAAATACTCTCACGGGTCTTTAACTTCGACCATACTGAGCTGGCCGCGAACCCGGTACATCTGTTCTATGTGCTCGAACAGCAGATAGAGCGGGAGCAATTTCCGCAGGAAGTGGCCGATAAATATCTGGAGTTTCTGAAAGGCTATCTGACCCCTAAATATGCGGAATTTATCGGTAAAGAAATACAGACCGCCTATCTCGAATCCTACTCTGAGTACGGACAGAATATTTTTGACCGTTATGTGACTTATGCTGATTTCTGGATCCAGGATCAGGAATACCGCGACCCGGATACCGGCCAGTTGTTCGATCGCGAATCCCTGAACGCAGAACTGGAGAAAATCGAGAAACCGGCCGGGATCAGTAATCCGAAAGACTTCCGCAATGAGATAGTAAACTTCGTGCTGCGTGCCAGGGCTCAGAACAGCGGCCATAACCCGAACTGGACCAGCTATGAAAAATTGCGTACCGTCATTGAGAAGAAAATGTTCTCCAATACCGAAGAACTGTTACCGGTCATCTCGTTTAATACTAAAACGTCTACCGATGAACAGAAGAAACACGATGACTTTGTGGATCGTATGATGGAGAAAGGCTACACCCGTAAACAGGTACGTCTGCTCTGCGAATGGTACCTCAGGGTACGTAAGTCTTCCTGAGAACGTCTCCGGGCGGCAGAGATCTGCCGCCCTCCCGTTTAACTGTGTTGTCCGGGAGTCAGTTATGTCCTATTTTATCGATCGGCGACTGAACGGTAAAAATAAAAGTGCGGTGAATCGTCAGCGCTTTTTACGTCGTTATAAATCGCAAATTAAAAAATCTATTGCTGATGCAATCAATAAACGCTCAGTCACCGATACCGGCAGCGGCGAGTCTGTTTCCATTCCTGTCGATGACATCCGCGAGCCTTCGTTTCACCAGGGCGGCGGTGGAGAACGAACCCGGGTTCATCCCGGCAATGATCAGTTTATTACCCACGATCGTATCGAACGTAACCCGGGGGGGGGCGGCTCTGGCTCCGGTCAGGGTGAGGCCAGTCAGCAGGGAGAAGGTGAAGACAGTTTCAGCTTTTCTATTTCAAAAGATGAATACCTTGACCTGCTGTTTGACGATCTGGCCCTGCCCAATCTGCAGAAAAATAACCAGAACCGCTTAACCGAATATAAAGTGCATCGTGCAGGTTATAGTGCTAACGGTGTGCCTTCTAATATCAGCGTCGTGCGTTCATTACAGAACTCGCTGGCGCGGCGAACAGCGATGACGGCGGGTAAGCGGCGGCTACTGGCAGAATGTGAACTGGCGCTTGCGGAGCTTCGTTGTCAGGAACCGGCACAGCTGCTGGAAGAGGAACGGCTGGAACGTGAAATCGCCGAACTGAAAGCCAGTATCGCCCGCGTTCCTTTTATTGATACCTTTGATTTGCGTTATAAAAATTTCGAAAAACGGGCTGAACCCTCCAGTCAGGCGGTGATGTTCTGCCTGATGGATGTGTCAGGCTCGATGGATCAGCCGACGAAAGATATGGCGAAACGGTTTTATATTCTGTTGTATTTATTTCTCAGCCGCAGCTATAAAAACGTTGAGGTGGTTTATATTCGCCACCACACGCAGGCAAAAGAAGTCGATGAGCATGAGTTTTTCTATTCACAGGAAACCGGAGGAACTATTGTCTCCAGTGCGCTGAAACTAATGAATGAGGTGATCAGGGAACGCTATGATCCGCAGCAGTGGAATATTTATGCCGCGCAGGCCTCCGACGGAGACAACTGGGCGGATGACTCCCCCCTCTGCCATGAATTGCTGGCCGCTGAACTGCTGCCGGTGGTCCGGTATTACAGTTATATTGAAATCACCCGCCGGGCCCATCAGACATTATGGCGTGAGTATGAGCAGTTACAGCATCGTTTTGACAATTTTGCTATCCAGCAAATCCGCGAACCGGAAGATATTTACCCGGTGTTTCGTGAATTATTCCAACGTCAGACGGCCGGAAACTGAACCTGCTTCCCGGACCGGCCCTTTCTGGCCGGGAAGTTCTGCCCTCCCGTTTTACTGAACCGCTCACCGGACTCTGTACTTTTTCCTTTTTGCGGGGGTTATCTCCTTGCCGATAGCCTTAGACGATGCGTCCGGAGAGGATATTCGTTTATAATAGCGCGGCAGTTTTAGCGTTTCGCTGATACTGTGCATAACGCCTGTAAAAATCCCCAATCCTGCAGGCCTGCGGTTATCCATTTCCGGGAGCGTATAATGAAAATTGGCTATTTATTTCCGGTCGCGATTATTATTGCCGGTGTAGGTTTACTCATCTGGTTCGTGGCCAGCGGCGCATGGATGCCGGGACACTAAACATTGAAAGAAATACGACGGTTTATTACGCAGGCGCTATAGTTCACCGTTTATAACCGGCGTACGGGTGCGATCGATTCGTCCATAAAGGCGCCGGGCTTGCCTGGTCAACCGCGACGGGTACAGATGACCCGATGATGATTTCCGGCCCGATTCAGGGATCCTGCAGAATATTATTTCTGCCACATTATTTATCTTCAGGGAGCAGTTACATTGGATTCCGGCATGATTTACAGTCTCTTCGTTATTGGCTCAGTGCTGGTAGCGTCCAGTATTATACTCAGTGCCTTCTCATCAAAACTGGGTATTCCTATTCTGGTGATCTTTCTTGCGCTGGGCATGCTGGCCGGGGAAGACGGCATCGGTGGCATTGCCTTTGATAACTATCCGGCTGCTTATCTGATCTCTAACCTGGCGCTGGCGGTTATCCTGCTGGACGGGGGCATGCGCACCCGCGTCGGTTCGCTGAAAGTGGCGCTCTGGCCTTCCCTGTCGCTGGCTACCATCGGTGTTTTGATCACCGCCGGACTGACCGGAATGATGGCCGCCTGGTTATTTCATCTCGACCTGATGCAGGGCTTCCTGATTGGCGCGATTATCGGTTCAACCGATGCCGCTGCCGTTTTTTCACTGTTAGGGGGAAAAGGGTTAAACGAACGTGTCAGCTCCACACTGGAAATCGAATCCGGCAGTAATGACCCGATGGCCGTGTTTCTGACCATTACGCTGATTGATATGATCCAGAAGGGACAAACCGGCCTGAACATGATGTTTCTGGTGCATCTGGTGCAGGAGTTCGGACTGGGCATTGTATTGGGCATCGGGGGTGGTTTCGCCATCCAGCAGTTAATTAACCGCATCACCTTACCGCCGGGCCTCTACCCGTTACTGGCCGTGAGTGGCGGGATCCTCGTTTTTGCCCTGACCACCCTGATGGAAGGCAGCGGTATTCTGGCGGTGTATCTTTGCGGCTGCTGGCTGGGTAATACGCCGGTGCGCAACCGTAACGGTATCCTGCAGACTTTTGACGGAATGGCCTGGTTAAGCCAGATCGGTATGTTTATTGTTCTGGGGCTGTTAGTGGTGCCAACCGATTTATGGGAAATTGCACTCCCCGCTATGCTACTTTCGCTGTGGCTTATTTTTATCGCACGGCCGTTGTCGGTATTTGCCGGTCTGTTACCGTTTAAGAACTTTACCCTGAGAGAACGTTTCTTTATCAGTTGGGTCGGCTTACGGGGAGCGGTACCCATCATCCTTGCCGTCTTCCCGATGATGGCCGGCCTGGATAACGCCAAGCTTTACTTTGATATCGCTTTCTTTGTGGTACTGGTTTCCCTGATGCTACAGGGAACCTCTCTGACCAAAGCGGCAAAGCTGGGTAAAGTGGTAGTCCCGCCCACCGCCGAGCCTATTCAACGTATCGGACTGGATATCCATCCGGATACCCAATGGGAAGAATTTGTCTATCAGCTCGGCGCGGACAAGTGGTGCGTCGGTGCGGCACTGAGAGAGCTGGAAATGCCGGCAGATACCCGTATTGCAGCCCTGTTCCGCGGTAATGTGCTGATGCATCCATCCGGGTCAACCCGTTTACAGGAAGATGACATCCTCTGTGTTATCGGGCGGGAAAAAGATTTGCCGGCGTTAGGTAAAATGTTCAGCCAGAGCCCGCCATCTGCACTGGAACAACGCTTTTTCGGCGATTTTATTCTGGATGCCGGCACCGACCTTTATGATATCGCACAGGTCTACGGGCTGGAACTGGATCCCGATGTTCAGGCTCATCAGCCACTGTCCCGGCTGATCGTTCAGCAACTGGGAGGCACACCGGTCATCGGTGACCAGCTAGAATGGATGAATGTCACCTGGACGGTTGCCGAAAAAGAAGGCAATGACATCCTGAAAGTCGGCGTAAGAATGAGCGGAGAACCTCTCTGAGCAGCGTCTGAAGGCGCCGATCCATTGCAATAATGCGGGGTCTGCGCCTGCCGTTAATGCTGTACGTTCCTGGTCCGCCGGAAAATTATTATTTAGCACTATTCGTTACCGCTGAAACAGGGTAATCTTGTCCGCTTTTTTCAGGTCACCTGTATATTTATGAATAAATACACTCTGTTACTGCTGAGTCTGGTCCTGCTAGCCCCGTTGGGTATTGACCTGTATCTGCCGACACTGCCACAGGTTGCTACCGGGCTGCATACCCCGGTGAGTAATATCCAGTCCACCATTCCTCTGTTCTTACTGGTGATGGGATTGGGTCAGTTAATCACCGGACCCCTGGTCGATAACTTCGGCCGCAAACCCGTCGCTATGGCCGGTTTAGGCCTTTACGCCGCTGGCAGCCTGACGGCTGCCCTCGCCGACCACTGGCCGGTGTTCCTGGCTGCACGGATAATCCAGGGCTGTGCTGTCTGCTGTACCGCGGTAGTCTCATTCAGTGGGGTCCGTGATCGTCTTAGCGGTGACGAAGCCGCGAAAACCTTTGGTTTTCTCAATGGCGCGTTGAATATCGTCCCCGCACTGGCTCCTTTACTGGGAGGAACTCTGGCTGAGTTCTGGGGGTGGCGAGCGCCTTTCAGTTTCCTTTGCCTGTATGCGGTGGTGGTTGGAGTGATCATTCTGCTGTTCCTGCCGGAAACACGTCCGAAAGAGACACTGAAAGTCCCCTTTTTCCCGCTAAAGCAGTATGCGTCAATTCTTGCTGACCTGCGTTTTGTCTGTTTTGCGCTGGCAAATGCCGGGGCATTGGGAATGGTGCTGACCTATGTATCACTGGCCCCGCAGGTTCTGATGGAGCAGGCAGGCCTGTCGTCTTTTGCTTTTGCGCTGGCCTTCGGTGCCAATGGCCTGTGGATCATGCTGGTCAGCAGTATTGTCAGTTATGTGATCCGTAAGGCCGGCCGCCCCTTCTGTCTGTTCTTCGGCGGACTATGCATGCTGATAGCGGCCGGTCTGCTGAGCAGTGAAGCCGTCCTGTTCAGTACGTCCATTCAACACCACTGGCTTAGCTATATGTTGCCGGTCGCCCTGGCGGTCGCGGGCCTGGCGTTTATTATCGGCCCGGCCACCAGCTATGCGCTGGAGCCGTACCAGCAGCAGGCGGGGATGGCATCGGCATTACAGGGGTTCTTCCAGATGGCAGGGGGTGCCGGGGGCAGTCTGTGTATGCTTGCGCTGCCTCTGCCCCCACAACACGCGCTTTCTTTTATGATGCTGATCGGCGCTGCACTGGCCTTTATCGCCTGGCGCTGCAGTCACTCCGTAAAAGGCACCCTGACCGAACTATAAGGGACGGAGGCCTCTGTTGATGTCCGGGCACACCACCGTCGCCCGGCCATTTTGTGGTGTTATCCCGCCGGCACGTTGTTGCCGGTAGAGCCCCCGAGCTTGTTTACCGAAGGCTTGCTTCAGTGAAACACGGTCATTGCAGACTACCGCCTCTCTTTATCCCTTCAGCCCTGTTTTCCCTTTCAGAGTCACTGACCAGCACTTCGGACAGAATTAACAGAAGCGGACGGAACCGCGGGAGCCGTCAGAACACTCTGTGCGGCACGCCGCCTGCGACTTCCAGCTTCGCGGGGGAAAGAAATCTGCAGAGATGAGAGAAATACCTTACGCGGGTGAATGAAACTCTACTGACCGGCG
This sequence comes from Tatumella terrea, assembly GCF_039523755.1. Lineage (NCBI taxonomy): Bacteria > Pseudomonadati > Pseudomonadota > Gammaproteobacteria > Enterobacterales > Erwiniaceae > Tatumella > Tatumella terrea. The sequence continues at coordinate 137,145 of NZ_BAAAFX010000026.1, forward strand.
ACATCCTGGCGCAGGGAAACCAGGCAGGCAGTCGCAGGCGTTCAGGACTCCGACTCCACAGCCGTACCCGGCAGACGACACACTTCCCCCTGGCGATACAGGGTTGAACGTTGCTACGCTCTGTCTGCGGTTCCTGAACGCAGCCATAAAGCACGCATAGCCCGGAATTTCTGCCTGTTGTCACTGCAGACCGGAACACACCCTCATAGACGCATCAGCCCGTAAAAACAAGACTCCGGCCATCGCTATGAGGGACAGGCAGCGATAGCGACCGCCTGCTGTTACTCCAGTCAGGGGTATACCAGTCACGCGCCAACCCGTAAAAGACGAGGCTCAGGCCATCGCTGTGAGGGATAGTCTGCGATAGCGACTGACGACTGTTTATGCGGAGGGGGTGTAGGGTGAGCGTCTTTAACCACAAGAGAATTAAGAGAAACCTGTGCTGCGGGAGCGGAACGGTGACAGCCTCCCGGATAAAGGGAGGCTGTTGGCTAATGCCGATCGTTTAAGACTACTTGATCGATCCAGTGCATGATGTAAAAAGGGTCCATGTTCAA
>NZ_BAAAFX010000027.1:0-44510 GCF_039523755.1 Tatumella terrea
GCATTCTTCAGGCTATAGCCTTACAGGATCAATCACCACCTCCCTAGGAGGTGGTTTAGGGGTGACAACAAAAAAAGGACCCGAAGGTCCTTTTCTGAGGGCAGATAACCTGACGTTACCGGCCGTAATCTGGAGCGGGAAACGAGACTCGAACTCGCGACCCCGACCTTGGCAAGGTCGTGCTCTACCAACTGAGCTATTCCCGCAATGCATTTCCTGTTATCCGTAATGACTGAAACACAGGTAATGTCTTGATGTGCAGCATTTTACTGCCCCGGACGTATCCGTCAACCTGTTTATACCGCCCCACGGTGTGATTGCTGCTATTTACGCCGCTTTGCTTACTGATCGAGCAGATCTTTACGCGCAGCGCTCAGATACTGGAACATCGACCAAAAGGTCAGGACCGCTGCAATATACAATGCCAGGAATCCAGCCACTTCCACCAGATGATTAGGCCGCCATAACAATGCGACCAGCGCCATCATCTGTGCCGTTGTTTTCACTTTGCCTATCCAGGACACCGCAACACTGCTGCGTTTACCAATTTCAGCCATCCATTCACGCAATGCAGAAATAATAATTTCACGGGCAATCATGGTCGCGGCCGGCAGCGTGATCCACCAGGAATGAAAATGTTCCGCCACCAGCACCAATGCAATAGCCACCATCACTTTATCGGCCACGGGGTCAAGGAACGCACCGAACGCCGTCGTTTGTTGCCAGCGACGCGCCAGAAAGCCATCAAACCAGTCGGTAATGGCCGCAATCACAAAAAGTAATGCGCAACACGCCGGAGCCCACTGAAAAGGCAGATAAAATGCCAGCACGAAAAAAGGGATCAGCACAACCCTGAATAACGTGAGGTATATCGGTATATTAAATTGCATAGGGCATTAACAGCCTGGAAAGGGTGATGTTTGCCACTATGTTCCTACATTGCCCCCCCCGTTTCAATGCTACTGTTTGAGAGAATGGAATATTTTTTCTGCCAGCGCACGCGATATGCCCGGGACTTTGGCTATTTCATCGGCGGTGGCATTTTTCAGTGGCTGTAATCCCCCCATATATTTCAGTAACTGCTGACGTCGTTTCGGGCCAACCCCTTCAATTCCTTCCAGACTGCTCGCCGATTTAACCTTCGCCCGTTTCTGCCGGTGGCCGGTTATCGCATGATTATGAGATTCATCACGGATATGCTGAATAACATGGAGTGCCGGTGAGTCAGGGGGTAACGACATCCCTTCCCCCTCTGGCTCCAGAAACAGTGTTTCCAGCCCGGCTTTGCGGTCACTCCCCTTGGCAATCCCCAGTAATAAAGGATGTGCTTTATTCCAGTCGACCTGCAACGAGGCAAACACCTCTTTGGCCTGCCCCAGCTGCCCCTTACCGCCATCGATAATAATGACATCCGGGATATTCTTTTCTTCCAGAGCTTTTCCGTAGCGCCGTTCAAGAACCTGATGCATCGCTGCATAGTCATCGCCGGGGGTAATGCCATTGATATTGTAACGACGATACTCCGCCCTCACCGGGCCATTGGCATCAAACACGACGCAGGAAGCCACCGTTTGTTCACCCATCGTATGGCTGATATCAAAGCATTCCATACGCCGGATATTTGGCAGATGCAGAAAATCCGCCAGTGCTGCCATACGCTGATGCACGGTGGATTGCTGGGCCAGCCGGGAGGTCAGAGCCGTCGCCGCATTGGTTCGGGCGAGTTTCAGGTAACGCGCCCTGTCCCCGCGGGGCTTACTTTGCAGGGTGATCTTCCGTCCTGCCAATCCGGACAAAGATTCACTCAGCAGGCCGGTTTCAGGCAGTTCAAAATCCAGCAGGATATCGCCTGGTAAGGTACGTAACTCACTGCCCTGCAGATAAAACTGTCCCACAAAGGTCTGGATTACTTCGGCCAGTTCGGTATTTGCCGGCACTTTAGGAAAATAACTACGGCTTCCCAGCACTTTCCCCTGGCGGATAAATAACACATGCACACAGGCCATTCCCGAGTCGTAGGCGATACTGATAGCATCGAGGTCATCTCCCTGATTGGAAACAAACTGTTTTTCGGTGATCCGTCTGACTGCCTGAATTTGATCCCTGAGCAGTGCCGCCCCTTCAAAGTCCAGATCGGCGCTCGCCTGCTCCATACGGGCGACCAGCTGACGCAGGACCTGGTCATCCTTCCCGGAAAGAAACAGCCGTACATAGTCCGTCTGTTGCCGGTAATCCTCTTCGGAAACCAGTCCGCTGACACAGGGTCCGAGGCAGCGTCCAATCTGATATTGCAGACAGGGACGGGATCGATTCCGGTAAACATTGTTTTCACATTGCCGGATAGGAAACACTTTCTGTAATAACGCCAGGGTCTCCCGTACGGCCCCTCCGTTAGGAAAAGGCCCGAAATACTCCCCTTTCGCGTGTTTAGCTCCACGATGGTATGCCAGCCGCGGATGCTTATCGCCGCTGAGAAAAATAAACGGATAGGACTTATCATCACGCAATAACACGTTATAGCGCGGCTGATAGAGTTTGATGTAGTTGTGTTCAAGCAGCAGTGCTTCTGTCTCACTGTGGGTCACGGTGACATCGATATGCACAATGTTCGCCACCAACGCTTCGGTTTTACGGCTGCTGACCTGTTTGCGGAAATAGCTGGTCAGACGTTTTTTCAGATCTTTCGCTTTACCGACATAGATCACCTCATCGCCAGTGCCATACATTCTGTAAACACCGGGCTGATGGGTCACTGTGCGGAGAAACTCCGCAGGGTCGAACGTATTATTCACTTCATTCACTACGCGTTACCGGGTTTGAGTGGACAGAAAAAGAGCCTTGCGGGAGGATACTCTCCCGACAGGTAGCGGACTGCAAATACCCCGGGAAGTCTGTGTGCTTCCACGACATCTCAGGTACTGAATTGTGATTCACGGTCGTCATTTCAAGTATCCTGGCAGGGTATAACGAAAAAAAGCAGCTTATGAGCGCAGCTGTACTCTGATGCCTCCTTCCGGCCGCGAATATCGCCGCGCGCCTAAGGATCTCTTCTTTCAGAGCCTACAGTCATGCCGCCTGCCCCGGTAAACCGGACAGCATAAGCAGCCATCCCTGCCGTTCTCAGGACAGTACTTATCTAAGTATAAGCGATTCTGTGCAGATGACCGGTCAGCCGGTGGAATACAGCACAGAGCGCCATGATCTCAGATTTCGGCCATTTCGCCGCGCATTCCATAGCTGACGGCTATTCTGTCACTTTTGATCGGCGGACAGGGCTGAAAATAATGAACCCTGTATTATGATTCTGATATAATCCACGCATTATGGCGATAAAATGCCGTTTAACGGAGTCGGAAACAATGAACTACGCAGAATTTTCTACTGAAAAAAGCCCTGAAGCGCTATCCCGTGAAGTCACTTGTCTGAAAATGATGGTAACTATGATCCTGCAATCTATGAGCCAGGTAGATTCAGGCAAAGCTATCTTAAAAATGGAACGTTATCTGGCGACGGCCGGTGATAACGAAGATACCGCATTACTGGCTGAAACGCTGCGCCAGATTAAAGCGGGCTATCTGCAATAACGCTGAGTCGTCCTGCCTCAGCCTGAGGCAGGATAATACGCTCCCCGAAGCTCCCCGGCCTTACCCCCTCTTTGCTTTTTTCCACAGTGATATTGCCCGTTACTGCAGGTTTTGCCGGTAATTCCGTTGAAAAAAAGTGCGGTTGGACGGCATTCCCGACAAGCTGTTTTTCCGGCAACGCAGAGTATGATAAAAGATGCCTGAACTATTAAGAGATGATGACACAGGTGGCCTGCTCATCAGGCTCTCCGGGAATAACTCTAAGATAACAACAAGAAAGCTATTGCAATCACAGGAACAGATGCATGACACAACATTCTGACAACGATGTGACCGGTGAAGGTTCACACAAGCTGCGGCGAAATCTTCACAACCGTCATATACAGTTAATTGCCATCGGCGGTGCTATCGGTACCGGCTTATTTATGGGATCAGGGAAGACAATCAGTCTGGCCGGCCCGTCCATCATCTTTGTCTATATGCTGATAGGCTTTATGCTGTTTTTCGTCATGCGGGCAATGGGTGAAATATTACTTTCTAATCTGAATTATAAATCGTTCAGTGACTTTGCGGCCGAATTACTGGGGCCCTGGGCCGGGTATTTTACCGGCTGGACCTACTGGTTTTGCTGGGTAGTCACCGGCATTGCAGATATTGTCGCCATCACTTCCTATCTTCAGTTCTGGTTACCGGATTTTTCTGTCTGGATGAGCGCATTGCTATGCATAGCCACCTTCCTGATCCTGAATATCGCAACCGTGAAGCTGTTCGGTGAAATGGAGTTCTGGTTTGCTATCATCAAGATAGTCGCCATTATTGCCTTGATTATTATCGGGATCGTGCTGGTTGCCGTGCACTACCATGCCCCGGGACGACCTGAAGCCGCTCTCAGCAATATCTGGACCCATGGGGGACTGTTCCCGAAAGGTCTGAGTGGCTTCTTTGCCGGCTTCCAGATTGCCGTCTTTGCCTTTGTCGGCATCGAACTGGTCGGGACAACGGCCGCAGAAACACGCAACCCACAGAAAGTGTTACCCAGAGCGATCAACGCGATCCCGCTGCGTATCATCATGTTTTATGTCTGTTCATTACTGGTGATCATGGCTGTCACCCCCTGGAACGAGGTTGTCCCGTCGCGCAGTCCGTTCGTGGAGATGTTCGTACTGATTGGTTTACCTGCTGCTGCGGGTATTATTAATTTTGTGGTGCTCACCTCGGCGGCGTCATCAGCCAATAGTGGTATCTTTTCAACCAGCCGTATGCTGTTTGGTCTGGCCGGACAAGGGGTCGCCCATCAGCGATTTGCGCATCTGTCCAAACGAGCGGTGCCGGTCAACGGCTTGCTGTTTTCCTGCTTATGTTTGCTGGCAGGGATCGCGCTGATTTACCTGATCCCGAATGTGATGACCGTTTTCACGCTGGTCACCACCGTCTCCGCGATACTGTTTATGTTCGTCTGGTCTATTATTCTGTGCAGTTATCTGGTCTACCGTAAAAAACATCCGGAATTGCATGCCGCCTCGGTCTTCAGGATGCCGGCCGGGAAACTGATGAGCTGGGTGGGACTGCTGTTTTTCGCCTTTGTGCTGGTTCTGCTGAGCCTGCAACCCGATACGCGTCAGGCACTGATGGTAACCCCGATCTGGTTTATCCTGCTGGCTATCGGCTGGAAAATGCAGCAGCGTAAATTATCTTAGTGCTTTAACTCCGGGTACGGCATCTTCGCTTTCCGGTGCCGTCCCTGGGGTTATCACACATCAGCTGCCGGTAATTTTTTCTTTTTCCAGCGCAGTTCACTGATCACAACCGCACAAACAATCAGGCAGCCCCCGGCCAGTGCCGGTAAAGGGAGCCTTTCTCCGGCAATTCTGCCGACAATGCCAGCCCATACCGGTTCTCCCGCATAAATAATCGTCGCTTTTGTCGGCGAAACACTTCGCTGTGCCCAGTTCATCGTCAGCTGGATCACCGCGCTGGCAAGCCCCAGACCGCAGGCACTGCCCAGCACCGTCATAGTCATGTCAGGAACCGCTTCCCCGGCGGGCAGCATAAACAGAAACGAAAAAAGTGAGGCCATCAGAAGCTGGATCAGTGTCAGCCGCCGGGTCTCAGTAGTCCCCGCAAAATAGCCTATCAGTAAAATCTCTGCCGCAATCGCCAGCGTACTGGCCAGGGTGACCATTTCCCCGGCCGAAAAGCCTGATGCCGACCGGACAGAGACGCCGGACAGCAGCAACAATCCGGCAAAAGCCAGAACAATCCCGCACCAGGACATAATACCGGGCGGACGGCGGAAGAATAACCACTGCAGTAATGGTACCAGAGGCACATACATGGCAGTGATAAAGGCGGACTGGCTGCTGCTAATCGTTTTCATCCCCAGCGTCTGTAAACCATAGCCGATAGCTATCGCCAGCCCGATACTGCCTCCGGCAATCCAGTCCCGGAGGCTGGCCCCCCGCAGGGTTTTCAGGGAAAACAGCGAGAGGATCAGGGCTGCGGTACCAAAGCGCAGACCGACGAAAAAGAACGCACCGGATACCTGTACCGCATGGTGCACAATAAGAAAGGTTCCCCCCCATAGCATGGTGATAAAAATTAATATCAGCACAGGTCGGGAGAACAACGGGTCAGTGGTATTGTTAGCAACAGAAGACATCTTTGAATAACCAGTCGCGGGAAAAGGAGAGATACCGGGTGCGGTATCGCCGGGCGAATAACCTCTGCCATCGCCGGGAAAGCGCATTGCAGAAACGTCCGGGGTCTCAGAAAAAAAACAGCTCTGCATCACTGCAAAGCTGTTCACTCATTTATGGGTGCTCCCGCCTGGCAGGATAACACGACGCTGACAGCCGATTACCGGCTGGCCGAATGACCAGCCCCTGCTCCGCCACCGTTTTTATCGGCTGACGGGGAATGCCCGTTCTCTGCCGCAGATTTGTCCGCAGAGCGTGCCCCGGCGGGGGCATCAGGGGCTGCCGGCGAGGAGGCTTTCGGTGCCGGCGAGGCTGAGTTCCCGTCGGTGGCAGATCCTGACGCCGCCGGCGTCGTGGCAGCGGTACTGCTGTTGACCGCAGCCACAGGTTCGGTCGGTGCCATATGCGGCTGCATCACGGTCCCCTGCAATGCATCATTCAGCACATTGGTAAAGTCACTCCAGGAACAGTACCCGTTGCTGTCGGTCGGACAGCCGGTTAACTGCAGGGTGACTCGCTCAGGCGGATGCGCAAGGCTCAGAATATCCGCATTGCGAAGCTGCTCTGTGCTCTGATAGACATATTCTATCTTCAGCAGATCTTTATTATTTTGTTTGTCATGCCAGCGTTCAAACATCAGCTGGCCCCCTATCGGCGTCTGTTCATACTGTCCGGGTAACTGATAGGGCTTCACCTTCAGCGCCGCCAGCAGTGAGGCGATATTCGAATCGTGGCCGACCATAAAGGTAAAGGCCGGGGCGGCAGATTTATCCTGATCGATTAACTGACTGCGAATGTAGTCGACCAGTGGGGCGGCCACGTCGTGGGCCACTGCCGGCGTAGTGAATAACACGTCCTGGTAAGCATTTTTAATGGCTGATAAGGCTTTCCATTGCTCAGGCGTGGTGATTTTCCCCCACGCCACCTGGTCTGCAGGGAAGCCCTGGTAATATTGCAGGGTAAAGGCATCCACCAGCGCATTGCCGGTCTTCAGCGGCCCTTCCACCGACGGTTCTTTGCCTTTGAACAGGCTGAATTTATTATCCGCCCCGGTAAGGCTGCATTTATCTTTGCCTTTACACTGAGGCGAGTTGGCATAGCCGACCACGTCTGCCAGTTGTTTGTAAGCGGCCTGCAGTGACTGCTGTTTTTCTTCCTGCGCCATTTGTTCGGCGGCCGTCTTCTTAAACTCTGCACTGTCACTGTTGATGATCGGATTAAAGACCGGATCCATGGTGCCCATATCATCCTGATGTGTTACCGCAATATCACACCCCGGGAATGCGCCGGTGACAAAGTACTGCGCGGTGGCGACGGTACGTTGCAGACTGTTGGCGTAAACAAAGACAGAATTCGGATCAGGACATTGGTTTTTACTGATAACACCCTGTTGCTGAAGCCAGTCATGGGTATATTTCCCCATGTAAATTTCCAGCACACCACCGCGGGTGGTCAGCTCTCCCCCCGGCACCTGCCACTGGGGCCACTTTTTATCAGAAGATTGTTCAAGGATACTGCCGCCATTGGCCAGCGGTGCCCGGAGGTTATGACGACTGAGGATTAAAACCTGCTCCAGTTGCATACCACCGTCTGCGGCAAGCGCATTCAGACTCACAGGCAGTGCTGCCAGTACAGCAAGTGTACACAAGCTCAATTTCTTAATCATTGTACCTATTCCATGAATTCTGAGGGTGTGGAAAAAATTTTCTGACTTCGTCCGGTCATCAATAGCACCTGGCCAGTAACACTGCCGGGGAAGAGCGCCGGATCAAAGACTTTCTGCCACTATATCAAACTTCCCGGACTACGTAAGGGGGAATCGGCTGAATGCCTGTCTGACAGAGATGCGTTGTGACCGGGAGAGTTTACTACAGATAAAAAAAAACCAGCCATCAGGCTGGTCTTTTTCAGAATTTGGCGGAGGAGGAGAGATTCGAACTCTCGGATGGTTTCCCATCGGCGGTTTTCAAGACCGCTGCCTTCAGCCGCTCGGCCACCCCTCCGTTAAGGGCCAGAATAAAATTTCTTTTATCCTGTAAAGCAAGTTATTCACTGCGTGAATAGATGGCGGAGGAGGAGAGATTCGAACTCTCGGATGGTTTCCCATCGGCGGTTTTCAAGACCGCTGCCTTCAGCCGCTCGGCCACCCCTCCGCAATGAGGCGCACTATAAACATCCCCTTCTGTGTTGTAAAGCCCCCTTTGTATCATTTGCCTGAAAAACAGCCGATTAGGCTCTGAGTGCTGCCTAAATCAACAAATTGTGCATCTGTTCAGCAATAAGGCGGGTAAAGATGGGTAAAACAACTTCATACGACAGCCAGCGGACAGTATCCTCCGTCTATTAATAAAATGACCCATCACTATGTTAAGGAGTCTGTATGGACAGAATTCTTGCCCCCGGACAACACAGCCGTTTACTCAGTACCCATAAAGTCCTGCGCAATACCTATTTCCTGCTGGGGCTGACGCTGGCGTTCTCCGCCATCACGGCCACCGCCAGTACCCTGCTCGCATTGCCCGCACCAGGGATGATCCTGATGCTGGCCGGCTTCTACGGGCTGATGTTTTTAACCTATCGTCTGTCGGACCGGCCTGCGGGGATCCTGGCGGCCTTCGCTTTTACCGGATTTCTGGGGTATTGCCTGGGCCCGGTGCTCAACAGTTTTCTTTCCGCCGGTATGGGTGAGGTGATTGCTCTCGCGCTGGGCGGCACGGCACTGGTGTTCTTTTGTTGTTCGGCCTTCGTGCTGACCACCCGTAAAGATATGTCCTTCCTGAGTGGCATGATGATGGCCGGGTTTGTCGTGCTGCTGGTCGGGATGATCGCCAACATTTTCCTGCACCTGCCGGCTTTGCAGATGGCTCTGAGTGCACTGTTTATCCTGTTCTCTGCGGGTGCCATCCTGTGGGAGACCAGTAATATTATCCAGGGCGGCGAAACCAACTATATCCGTGCCACCGTCAGCCTGTATGTGTCCCTGTACAATATCTTTGTCAGCCTGCTGAGCTTACTGGGGTTCTCCCGCAGTAACTGATGTTTCCACACCTGATACCCTGCCTGCGGGCAGGTATCTTTTTATTCCTGACGGCTCACTGCGCAGTCTTCATTATCCGGCATTGATTTCCCGCGTTGATTACACGGAATTTATTCCCGGGATTCACTCCCCTGGCCTTCATTACACTGCATTCATAGCTTAGCTTTTGTTACACTGCCGTTTTTTAGGCTGCGCGCTACATCACGGAGAGCAGGAAAAGTGAATTTTGCAGGAAAAACCCTTGAGACGGATAGCGAAGGCTATCTGAAACATCCGGCAGACTGGTCTGCAGAACTGGCCACACACATCGCCGGTCTGGAAGACATCACGCTGACAGACGCTCACTGGGAAGTCGTTAACTTTGTGCGTGAATTTTATCTGGAATTTAATACCTCTCCGGCTATCCGCATGCTGGTAAAGGCGATGGCCAAAAAGTACGGGGAGGAAAAAGGGAACAGCCGTTACCTGTTCAGACTGTTCCCGGAAGGACCGGCAAAACAGGCCACAAAAATTGCCGGTCTCCCCAAGCCCGCAAAATGCCTGTAGTCCCGTTTAACGCACCGTAAAGCCCCCGGTCTCCTGGAAAATACAGGAGACATCGGTGACACTCTCTACCCTGGCCGCCGGCGGTCCCCCCGCCTTAATCCACTGCAAGACTTTTTCAACGGCCTCCGGTGATCCCTGGAGCAAAATTTCGACAGAACCATCATCGAGGTTAGCCGCATAGCCGGTAAGACGCCCGGCTTCAGCCTGCCGTCGCGTGCTGTCCCGAAAAAAGACACCCTGCACCCGTCCCGTGACTCTGATTTTCTGCGCTATTCTCGCCATAAATTTCCCCTTTATTACTCTGCGGTTTGCTTTTTTCCGATGCCGGACCGACAATGTCCCCCTTTATTTTCTGGTACCCGATAATTATGACTGCCCGTTTGATTCTTTCCAGAGGACGTGAAAAATCCCTGTTACGCCGCCACCCCTGGGTCTTTTCCGGTGCTATTAGCCGCATCGAAGGCAACGCCATCTCCGGTGAAACCGTGGATGTCTGTGACCATAAAGGTCAGTGGCTGGCCCGTGCGGCTTACTCTCCGCAGTCCCAAATCAGGGCACGTGTCTGGACCTGGCAGGCGGATGAGAATATCGATATCGAATTCTTCGTCAGGCGTATCAGACAAGCCGGTCAGTGGCGTGAGTGGCTGGCCCGTGCCGATGACCTGGACAGCTATCGCCTGATTGCCGGCGAGTCAGACGGGCTGCCTGGCATTACTATCGATAAATTTGCCGGCTACCTGGTGGTACAATTGTTATCCGCCGGGGCCGAATATCAGCGCCCTGCTCTGCTCACTGCCTTACAGCAGTGCTACCCGGAATGTTCGGTCTATGACCGATCAGACGTTTCAGTGCGCAAAAAAGAGGGGCTGCCTCTGACCCAGGGGTTTATTTCCGGCCAGCAACCCCCGGAACTGCTGCCGATCACCGAACATGGTATGAAGCTGCTGGTTAATATTAAAGAAGGCCATAAAACCGGTTATTACCTGGATCAACGTGACAGCCGCTTTGCCCTGCGTCGTTATTCAAAAGAGGCCCGGGTCTTAAACTGTTTCTCCTATACCGGAGGCTTTGCGGTTTCTGCGCTGCTCGGCGGCTGTAAAGAGGTGATCAGTGTCGATACCTCTGACGCTGCGCTGGATGTCGCCCGACAGAACGTTGAACTGAACCAGCTTCCCCTGGATAAAGCGCAGTTTATTCGTGACGATGTATTTAAATTACTGCGGACATACCGGGAAACCGGCGAGAAATTTGACGTGATCGTGATGGACCCGCCAAAATTTGTCGAAAATAAAAATCAGCTGGCGGGTGCCTGCCGCGGATATAAAGACATTAATATGCTGGCGATGCAGCTGCTTAATCCGGGCGGGATCCTGCTGACATTTTCCTGCTCCGGGCTGATGACGGTGGAACTTTTCCAGAAGATTATCGCCGATGCCGCTCTGGATGCAGGTAAAACCGTTCAGTTAGTCGATCAGTTGCGCCAGGCCGCCGACCATCCGGTCATCTCCACCTATCCGGAAGGTTTATATCTGAAAGGTTTTGTTTGCTACGTCGAATAACTTGAAAAAATGCCTCCCGCCCCCACATCAGTGAGGATGAAAAAATCAGCGGGAGGTGTTTTATGATCAGTAGTAAATTTGGCATCGGGCAGCAGGTCCGTCACAGATTATCCGGCACTCTGGGTGTCGTGGTGGACGTTGACGCTGAATTTTCACTCAGTCAGCCGGAAGCCGAAGCCCCCGGCGATGATATCCCCGGAGAAACGCCCTGGTATCATGTCGTGATGGAAGATGAATCCGGCGAAACCGTCCACACTTATATTGCCGAGCTTCATCTGACCGGCGAGACCTATGACGAGCATCCTGATCAACCGGTGCTGGATGAGCTGGCGGCAAATGTCCGGCAGCAGTTACGTGTTCCTCACCGGTATCATTGATGGCTTCCACGGCCTTTTAATTCTGCAGAAAGCCCGGAACGATAAATTTCAATTTTCGGGCACAACTCCGTTATCACCTGCAGCCCCGCATCCCGGGCCTCTGTCACGGCCTGCAGATTGACAGTCCCGGGTTGTAACCATAATGTCTTTGCCCCGATAGCGATTGCCTGCCGTGCAATTTCCGGGACCACTTGCGGATTTCTGAACACATCCACCATATCGACTTTCCCCGGAATTTCTGCCAGGGACGCATAACCCGGCATACCGTCAATCACCTTCCCGGCCACTTTAGGCCCGACCGGGATCACATCATAACCGTGTTCCGCCAGCACCATCATGACCTGCCAGACCGGACGCTGCGGATTAACACTCGCCCCCACCACGGCAATACGACGCGTCTCTCTCAAAATCGCCCGGATCCGGGCATCCTGTCGTTCCAATGTTTTTCTCCGATAGCCGGGACTGCCGATCTGCAGAATAGTGGATCTGCTGGCAGAAGAAATGTACCTATTGTGCCTCTCTGCGGCACAATAAATATGACAAAATGTAAATATTAATGCCATAATGAAACTCAGCTTTTTTTCCGTCACCTTACTTAGCCGACCCGGAGCCAAAATGAAGTGTGTAGCTGCAGTTTTCTGCCTGCTGCTTGGTCTGTATACCTCTGCCGCAATGGCTGTCAGCTTCAGGATAAATCCGGAGATCAACTTACTGGTGCTCGACGGCAATAAACTGCCGGGTAGCCTGCTGAAAGGGGCGGAAAGCATTGAGCTTGAACAGGGCCAGCATCAGATACTTTTTACGCTGGTCTCCGCCCCGCACTCCCCGGTATTTATTCTGACCTTCACGGCAGAAAGTCATATTGTCAGTATGGTATTACCCTCTGCCTCTGTGTTAGCTGAACGCAGTGCGTCAAAAAATCTGCAATTACGGTTAGTGGATGAAAACGGCCTGGATATCACAGCCATTCAGGATCATTTGTCCGAAATACAGGATGAAGATTATGTGCGCGCGGTTATCCGTTATAACCGGCAAAACAGAAAAGCCTCGGTGGCAAAGTTCAGTCTTCCGCCCCGGGAAGCCGGTACAGAGGCAGAAAAAGTATCTGCCGGTTCAGTCCCCGCAGCAGCTGCACCGTCTGCCCGCGGTTCCGTGCAGGCTATCCTGCTCTGGTTACGTGAATTCCGAACCAGTTGAAGCCCGGTCAGCCACCGCGCTACACTGCCTGACACTGAATATATGTTTTGAATAATGAGGGTCGGGGATGGAACAGACGGTCAGGACATTAGCGCAGAAAAAACATATCGCCCTGGTGGCTCATGATAACTGCAAATTATCGTTGCTGGAGTGGGTAAAAGCGAACCAGCAGTCACTTGCCCTGCACAGCCTGTATGCTACAGGGACCACCGGCAACCTGATTAATGCCCACTGCGGCCTGCAGGTAAATCCGCTGTTAAGCGGTCCGTTAGGCGGCGATCAGCAGGTCGGAGCAATGATCGCAGAAGGAAAAGTGGATATGCTGATTTTCTTCTGGGATCCGCTGAACGCAGTTCCCCATGATCCGGATGTCAAAGCACTGTTACGGCTGGCGACCGTCTGGAATATCCCGGTCGCGACTAACCGTTCTACCGCCGATTTTATTATTCACTCGCCGCTTTATACTCAGAATGTGGAGATTGCGATCCCTGATTACCCGCGTTATATGGCCGAACGGCTTCAGGAACCGCTGTTGAAAGATCAGTAATCGCTCAGGGTTTCCTCACCCGCGGAACCCCGAGTTTTGCCAGTTCTTCCACGAAATCTGAAGGCGCCGCTTTGTCATACAATAACCAGAGCTGCTTTCTCGCCCGGGTCATTGCGACATAGGCGAGCCTTCGTTCCTCCGCATCCGGAAAGCTTTCCGTTTCCGGTAACAGCCCCTGCTCTATCACCGATTCCGGGGTACGGGCCGGAAAGCCGTCACTGCCGTCGCTTAGTCCGGTGACTATCACATAGTCGGCTTCCTTACCCTTGCTGGCATGGAATGTCATAAATGATAAGTTCAGCCGGGGCCACCGGGTTGAGGCAATATCCAGCAGCGCCGGACGGAGATAGTGATAACGGCCGAGGATCAGGATGCTTTCATCCTGTTCCGCATAGCCGCTCATTTTATTCACCAGCGCTTCCAGTTGTTCTTCCGGCAGCAATGCAATCGACTTTTTGTTGCCCTTATCCTGACTATTCAGTGTCTTTTTCAGCTGTGCAGGATTCTGCTGTACAAAACGATTCGCCACATCCCCGATGCGCTGACTGAAACGATAGGTCTGATCCAGCACACAGACATCCCCGTCACCAAAGATGCCATGAAAACGGGTTGTCAGGTCGATCTCCGCCCCGGCAAAGCGATAAATAGCCTGCCAGTCATCCCCGACCACAAACAATCCGGTGCGCTTATTTTGTTTTCTGAGTGCATGAAGCAGGCCGGCGCGCTGGACCGAGATATCCTGAAACTCGTCCACCAGGATATATTTCCACGGGCTGATAAATCGGCCTTTTTCCAGCAAGGCGATGGCCTGGCGGATCAGTCCGGAAAAATCGACCGCATCTTCCTCTTTAAGATGTTGTTTCCATGCTTTCAGCAAGGGGGCCAGCAGCCTGAGCCGTTTACCGAACAGCGTGCGGATAGCCTCCGGGGCTTCCTCCGTCATTACGGACTGGGAACCCCCGTGGGTTCTTACCAGCGACACCCAGTGTTCCAGACGCCCCGCCAGACGGTTAACTAATCGTTTATCGTTCCAGAACTCTGTGTCAGCACATTCCCAGCCCAGTTCGTCTTCAATCCACTGTCGCCAGCCATTCGCAAACGATTTTTTCTGTGAGCATTGCTGCTGCCAGGTGTCTGTCAGTAACTGACGACGTAACGCGGCGTCACTCTCCAGAGCACTGATTTTTGGCGGCTTATTACTGCTCTGTTGAATAATATGCAGGGCCAGTGCGTGGAACGTCCTGGCCGTCATCCCGGTTTCACCGGTACATTTCTGTACACGCTGATCCATCTCCTTTGCGGCCTCCCGCCCAAAGGAGAGCAGCAATACCTGTTCGGCGGTGGCGTATTTACGGCGTAATAACCAGGCGGCGCGGGCGGCAAGCACCGATGTTTTACCGCTCCCTGCCCCGGCGAGGACCAGTACCTGATCTTCACCATTGATGACGGCACGGCATTGGGACGGATTCAGCGGACTGGATTCCACGGTCGCAAAAAAATCCTGATAACGTTCGAGTATCTGCTCCGTCCATTGCCGGTTACGCACGGTACGCTGCTGCTCTGCAGAAGTCAGCCAGTTCTGACAAAAGGACCAGTGCGGACGACAGGATTCAAATTCCGCAATCCGTTGGGCCGGCAGAGGTAAGGCCGCGAACCGGCCTTCTATTTTTTCACGTACGCCGGAGATATCCGCACGGGTCAGCCAGCTATCCCGTTGCAGCAAGCTGAGTAATTCCTGGTGCAGTGTACTCAATACCTGGCAGCAGACCCTGGCCATCTCTTCGCTCCATTGCTGCCAGGCATTGGCAAGATGCTGGTAAAACTGCTGGGTTTCCTGCCATTCAGTCCCGTGCAGTCGTACCACCTGGTCATCCGGAAGCTGAAATTCGAGTTCTCCCCATACCATCCCTCGTTTACACTGAATACCCAGTAACTGGTTAAAAGGGATGATATATTCATGACGATCGCCGCTGACTTCCACTCCTGCCGGTAGCAGACGCACCCGATTGTAAGGATGCTGAGCCAGCCGTTTACCCATTGAGGTTGCTTTAAGTTCCATGCATCACGCCATTATCTGAGTTATTGCTTTTAAGCAGTTTAACTGCGAGACCTTTAGTGCTCCAGACAAAAAACAGGTTACAATTCTGTAACTGTGCCATGAAGACTCACGGAGATATATTTAATGAGAGCCGTACTGAATATCCTGAATTTCGTTCTGGGGGGATTTGCGACCACCCTGGCCTGGTTATTTGCCACTCTGGTTACCATTGTCTTAATTTTTACGCTGCCCCTGACCCGCTCCTGCTGGGAAATTACCCGCTTATCCCTGCTACCTTTCGGTAATGAAGCCGTTCATGTGGATACACTCCGCCCGGAGAACAGAAATCACCTGCGTAATACTGGCGGTACGTTACTGAACGTTTTCTGGTTTATCTTTTTCGGCTGGTGGCTTTGCCTGGCCCATATTTCTGCCGGTATCCTCCAGTGTGTGACCATTATCGGGATCCCTGTCGGCATTGCGAATTTTAAAATTGCAGCCATTGCTTTATGGCCTGTTGGTCGCAGAGTCGTTTCTGTCGAGGAAGCGAAATTTGCGCGTGAAAACGCGGTCCGTGCCGGTCGCTGAGGATAACGGTAATAATGAATTTCGGATCTGACCTGCTGAACAGCTGGCACACATTTTTAATGAATAAATTATGGCGGGATCCGGCGAGGATATTTCTTGCGATGACCGGTTGCGTGATCCTTTCCTGGTCATTACAAAATATCACCTGGACCATTCCGTTAATTCTGGGGGTCGTCGCCGCTGCACTGGCAGACATTGATGACCGGCTGACCGGCCGTCTGCGTAATATGCTGATCACGCTGGTTTGCTTTTGTATCGCGACGGTCTCGGTCGAAATTCTGTTCCCTTATCCGCCACTGTTTATGATTGGCCTTGCACTCTCCAGCTGGGTATTCACCCTGCTGGGTGCCCTGGGGCAACGCTATGCCACCATCTCCTTCGGCGCGCTGTTGATTGCTATCTATACCATGCTGGGGATCCATCTGTTCTCCGACTGGTATATTCAGCCGGTATTATTGCTGGCAGGTGCACTCTGGTACAATGTTCTGACGCTGATCATGCACCTGTTGTTTCCGGTACAGCCTGTGCAGCAGCAACTCGCAGCCACTTACACTCAGCTGGCCGGCTATCTTGATACCAAGGCTAATCTGTTCGACCCCGATACCGGCGACAGTGACGAACCGTCATTGATCGATGCCGCACTGGCGAACAGCCAGCTGGTATCACAGTTTAATATCACCAAAACCGCCATACAAAGCCGTCTGAATGGCGAACGCGCGGCACGTAATAGCCGCCGTTCTCTGCTCTATTATTTTGCTGCCCAGGAAATTCATGAACGTGCAAATTCATCCCACGTTCAGTATCACCAGCTGCGTAATGAATGGCGGTACAGCGAAATCTTATTTCGCTTCCAGCGACTATTGCATATGCAGGCTAACGCCTGCCGGCAGATTGCACATTCAGTGACCCTGAAAAAACCGTACCAGCATGAACACCGCTTCGAACGGACTTTTTTCCATCTGGAACAGGCACTGAACCGTCTTAAGGCCCAGTATCCGCAGGACCCCAATACCCGTGCTCTGCAATGGTTACTCCGTAATCTTAAAGCGATAGATGATCAGTTGCTTTCCATCGCGTCGGAACAGGTCCTGAATAACCAGTGGCTGAATAGCGACACCCACCTGTCTCAGGAAGGGCTGACCGGCTGGCAGGATATCCGTGTCAGGTTCAGCCGTCATTTAAGCCCGAAATCGTCGCTGTTCCGGCATGCGGTCAGAGTATCAGTGGTTCTCTGCGTGGGCTATGCCCTTATTCAGCTGGCCGGACTGGAACGGGGATACTGGATATTACTGACCAGCCTGTTTGTTTGTCAGCCGAACTATAATGCCACCAAAAAACGGCTTGCCCTGCGTATCATGGGGACGCTGGCCGGGATCATCATCGGTCTGCCGGTCCTCTGGCTGGTCCCTTCGATTCCCGGGGTACTGATCCTGATCGTGGTATCCGGGGTGCTGTTTTTTGTTTTCCGTCAGGTACAATATGCACAGGCTACCCTGTTTATCACCTTGCTGGCGTTACTGAGCTTCAACCTGCTGGGCGAAGGGTTTGATGTTGCCCTGCCGAGGATCGTTGATACTCTGCTTGGCTGCGCCCTGGCCTGGATGGCCGTGGCCTGGATATTTCCGGACTGGCGCTATCGTCAATTACCGGCAGTGGCAGATAAAGCGATGGCGGCCAATGCCCGCTATCTGTCAGCAATTGCCGACCAGTACCATCAGGGTAAGGACAACAGTATGTCATACCGGATAGCGCGCCGGGAGGCACACAACGCCGATGCGGAGTTAGCTCTGGTGATTTCCGGCATGAATGACCCGACGGTCAGCCCTGACCCGG
The DNA here is from genome assembly GCF_039523755.1 of Tatumella terrea. Taxonomy (NCBI): domain Bacteria; kingdom Pseudomonadati; phylum Pseudomonadota; class Gammaproteobacteria; order Enterobacterales; family Erwiniaceae; genus Tatumella; species Tatumella terrea. The sequence continues at coordinate 18,003 of NZ_BAAAFX010000027.1, forward strand.
GGAAAGACCCTGGCTTTCGCATCTCTTGTCTCAATCACAGCCTGCTAAGCTACCTGTCTGCATTAGGTGCACACAGGGAGAAAACAGAACAAAGTGATTTTTTACACCTGATGGATGATGCTGTCAGACTGACCCGGGATACTTTGCAGAGTGATTCTGCAAACATGCAGAATACGCTGGACACACTGCATGCACTCATTGCAGAAATTAAGAGTATTGAAGCCAGTTCTGACAGCAGAGAACCCGTCATTCTTCAGCAGATGGGCCTGGTACTGACACTCCTTCCGGAGCTGGTCTCTGTCAGAGAAGAGATAAGCCGCCTTTAGAGGTCATTATTGCGCTTACAGGCTGAACGGGCGGTAGTCTGCTCAAACTGCAGATACCAGTGCTTCAGCTCTTCTTTTACCCCGGCGGACAGCACCTCCTGGTGCTGTCCGAAGATGGCCCCCTGCAGCGCATACAGTGTTTTTAATCCCAGATATTTATTCTTTTTTCTGAGCAACGTCCAGCTCTGTCTGGCCCCTGTCGCACGCAGGTGACTGACCGAAGTAATCCCCGCCTCCTTCAACAGAATTTCCAGCCGTGCACTCAGGTTAGGCAGATCTTTCAACCGCTGCCGGCTAAGCTGTGACTCTCTGAGAGCTCTGGCTTCCTTCAGGGAGCTGTGTGATAACTCCAGTAAAGCCTCTGATTGCTGCCATAGCAGGGGATCAACCTTATAGTAATTCAGGCTGACACATTGCCCCCGCTTGTGAAAGATAAAGGGCTGCAGTCGTCTGTGCTGCAGATAACTTTGCATTTTTTCACTGGCACGGAGATAAAGATCCCCTTCACTGACCAGAGCAAAAACCACCTTCTCCACCGATAACGAGTATCCACCGAACTGTGTGCGGGACTCGATTTTACCGAGCGCTGACAGCTGTTTCTTTGATTCTTCAATGCATTGGCCTGATGTTTTCATCGTTAACCTCCCTTGTTCCGGCAATAGCATAGCTGTTAATAAAATAATATTTATCAACATGTTAGAAGTTAAACAAAACCGATTACCAGTTCAATGAATAAATGCCGCTCTGACGGGCCAGTTTTAGTTTCTGCGATCTGTTTTCAGAAAAATGGTTGATCTTTATGCATGGTCGTAATACTGTATATCTATACAGTTAATTGCGGATGGTTAAAATTATGCATACTCAGCGACTGACAGCGAAAACCTTTAAGGTGCATCATCACCCGGCACAGACTTCGTATACCCGCGGTTGTATCAGTGAATTAAGTTATCAGGGACAAAACCCTGCCCTGCTGAATATGCTGCTGTTTCCGTTACTCAAACAACTGGGTGAGCAGTCACGCTGGCAGTTATGGTTAACCCCCGCACATAAACTGAGCCGTCACTGGCTTCAGCAAGCCGGGTTACCGCTGGAAAAAAGTATGCAGGTCGCTTCGACTGAACGTATCAGCAGCGTCAATGCCATGATTAAAGCGCTACGTTCGGGGAATTTCAGTGTGGTGATCGCCTGGCTTCCGGAAGGTTTAAGCGACGCTGAACGACAGGAACTCGAGCAGGCGGCAATAGAGGGTCATACTCTGGGATTGATCATGCGTGAAGAAAATACCTTTGATTCTCCCGGCAGACAGGAAAATCGATTGAAAATTCATTCGCCCTTACTACATTAATCTTATTTAAGATTATTCTCATAAAAAATAAGCGGCAGATTATTACATAAGCCAGGTGACTCACCATTCCAGAGCCAGCAATGGGTTACCTTAGATTTCAGTTGTCATCCGGACCGGGAGTTCAGTTTCAATTGTAAGTAAATGTGTTCAAATTACTGTTTTTTTACTGTACAACATCATATCTTACTTGTAACTTTCTAATCTCGTTGTAGACTTTACGTCGCCAGGGTGCTCAATAATCTCCTTTTTTGGCAGAGTACAAATCGAGCGAAATAACCCGGCGAAGGATTACAACCAAGAGCAACATTTTTGCTCATTGCCTATTTTGGATGATAACGAGGCGCAAAATGAAAAAGACAGCTATCGCAATTGCAGTGGCACTGGCAGGTTTCGCTACCGTAGCGCAGGCCGCACCAAAAGATAACACCTGGTACACTGGTGCTAAACTGGGTTGGTCCCAGTACCACGACACCGGTTTCTACGGTAACAACTACCACGTCTCTAACGACCCGCATGAAAACCAGCTGGGCGCAGGCGCCTATGCAGGTTACCAGGTTAACCAATACCTGGGCTTCGAGGGTGGTTATGACTGGTTAGGTCGTATGCCTTACAATGGTTCTAACCACGGTGCTTTCAAAGCGCAGGGCGTACAGCTGGCTGCTAAACTGAGCTACCCACTGACCGACGATCTGGACGTGTACACCCGTCTGGGCGGCATGGTATGGCGTGCAGATAGCAAAGATTTCGTCAACGGTAACTCCGACCACGATACCGGTGTTTCTCCACTGGCAGCCGTTGGTGTTGAATATGCTCTGACCAAAAACTGGGCAACCCGTCTGGATTACCAGTGGGTTAACAACATCGGTGATGCAGGTACCGTGGGTGCGCGTCCTGATAACGCCACTCTGAGCGTAGGTGTTGCTTACCGTTTCGGTCAGGATGATGTTGCTGCTCCGGCACCAGCTCCGGCACCAGCTCCGGCTCCGGTTGTTGAAACCAAGCACTTCACTCTGAAATCAGACGTGCTGTTCAACTTCAACAAATCCACTCTGAAAGCAAGCGGCCAGCAAGCGCTGGATCAGCTGTACACTCAGCTGAGCTCACTGGATCCTAAAGACGGCTCTGTCGTTGTTCTGGGCTTCACTGACCGTATCGGTTCTGCTAAATACAACCTGAAACTGTCTCAGCAACGTGCACAGTCTGTTGTGAACTACCTGGTGTCTAAAGGTATTCCTTCAAACAAAATCTCTGCACAGGGCATGGGTAAAGCTGATCCTGTTACCGGCAACACCTGTGACAACGTGAAAGGCCGCGCAGCACTGATCCAGTGTCTGGGTCCGGATCGTCGCGTAGAGATCGAAGTTAAAGGTATCAAAGACGTTGTTACTCAGCCTCAGGGCTAAGTTAACCACGTAATAAAAAACCCCGCGAATGCGGGGTTTTTTTTGCCCTTCTGCTTTTGCCCCCGCGCGATATCACTGCGCGAACTGCGGTTATTTTTTCTCAGGCTGCCCCAGAATAGACTCCAGGTCATGTTTCAGCGATGACATCTGACTGGCGTATTTTTCCTTACGCTCGGCATCTTCAATTAACTGAACGATGGTTTCAGATAACGTACTGTGACGGCGCCGGGCCAGTCCTGCCAGACGTTGCCAGACCAGATATTCAAGGTCTATCGACTTTTTACGGGTATGCTGATGTTCTGCATTGAAATGGCGCTTACGCCGTGCACGGATAGTCTGTTTCATCCGGTTCACTAACCCGGGATTCATATGCTGGTCAATCCACTGGTTAATATCTTCCGGCTGATGTTCAAAAGAGATAAGCCACCGCACGGCCTCCTGTGCCGCACTGTGCTCCGGATACCGGGTGATGGCTTCCCCTTCCCGATGCTTTTTCACCAGGTAGGCCCATTTCCAGCCGGACTCCAGATTTTCAAGTTGCAGATATTTCATCGGGATCTCATCATCTTCAGGTCACCGATTAAGAATAACAGTTTTTCGGGTTGCTGTAGTAAGGATTAATTATGCGGGTCACCGGAGCCGGTCGCTGTATGCCGCACTGTTTCATCCCCTTATTTTCTGTATAATCGATGGTTTATTAACTCCGGATAAATGCGATAACTTTGATCAGAACTCAACTCCCCTGGCAAGCCTTGCAGCCAGATACTTCCCGTTATCAGTCTGCCTTCACACAGTCTGTCCCGGATGAAGGTGATATCCTGTCATCCCTTCAGCCGCGATTAATGAATGCGCTGGCTTATCTGGCATGCAAACCACGTTCACCGGTACTGATAATCCGCAGTCAGGAAAATAGTGATTACCTGTCCTCTATTGCGCAGGCCTATCTGTCGGTTGATGAATCTGCTCAGGAAGCACGGGGATGGAATTATCGTTCTCAGACGGCAGGCCAGTATACCCTTACCCCGGCCCCCCCCGATACTGCCACCTTCAGACAGCAGCCCGGGGTGCATTACGCGGAGTGGATTGAAAGTGCCCAATTGTTTGGTGTCGTCCGCGGCACGCACGGTCACTGGACTCCGGAACCCGGTTTACTGCATGAAGCCAATGGTGGTGCGTTGATCCTTTCCGTGCGTACCTTAATTGCACAGCCACTGATGTGGTTGCGACTGAAAAAATTTATCTCCCGGGGATACTTCGAGTGGCTTTCCCCGGATGATAAATATCCGTTGCCCGTCTCACTGCCGGCAATACCTCTGAAGGTAAAACTGATCCTCTGCGGTGACCGGGATGCGCTGGCTGATTTCGGCGACGAGGAGCCGGAATTTCTGGAAGATGCGCTTTACACGGAATTTGAGGGGCAGTGGCGCATCAATGACGATCAGGATATGGCTCTCTGGTGTGAAGGTGTCAGAGAGGTGGCATTACGTGAAGGGCTTCCTGCGCTGTCCGACGATGCCTGGCCATTACTTATCGGGGAAGGTTGTCGCTATACCGGTGACCAGACATTATTACCCCTTTGTCCGCGCTGGATAAGCCGGCAGTTAACTGCTGCCTTCACTTATGGCGGCGAAATAACAGCACAGAGCCTGCAAGGAGCTCAGGAAGAAAGTCTGTGGCGCGAAAGCTACCTGCCGGAAAGAATGCTGGAAGAAATCGGTGAGCAACAGATTCTGATTGAGACCAGTGGCGAAGTCATCGGTCAGGTCAATGGCCTGTCTGTGCTGGACTTCCCGGGGCACCCCCGCCCCTGGGGTGAACCTTCACGTATTACCTGTGTCGTGCACTATGGTGATGGTGAAGTTATGGACATTGAGCGTAAAGCGGAGCTGGGGGGCAATCTGCATGCGAAAGGGATGATGATAATCCAGGCCTATCTGATTGCAGAACTGGAGCTCGAACAGCAACTCCCCTTCAGCGCGTCGATGGTATTTGAACAATCTTATTCTGAGGTGGATGGCGATAGTGCTTCACTGGCGGAACTTTGTGCCCTCATCAGTGCCTTATCCCGGCAACCGATTTCACAATCCATCGCGGTGACGGGGTCGGTTGACCAGTTCGGTAATGTTCAACCGGTGGGCGGTCTGAACGAGAAGATTGAAGGATTCTTTGCTGTCTGTGCACAACGTGAACTGACCGGTGAACAAGGGGTGATCATTCCGCAAAGTAATGTCCGTCATCTTTCACTGAGCCAGGACGTTGTTGATGCCGTTAAAGCAGGTCAGTTTCATCTGTGGGCGATTGACCGTGCGGATGATGCGGTGGCTATCCTGACCGGCAAAGAGTGGCGCACGGAAGAAGAAACAGATGATCTGTTATCTCTCGTTCAGGAGCGGATTGCCCGGGCGACCCTGCCCGAACCACGACCACGCAGCGGCTTATTTCGCTGGCTGAACTGGTTCAACCAGAACTAATCGGACTTGCTCAGCGTACAGCTGTACGCTATTCTCCGTCATTCATAAATTTAAGGTTAGAAAACTGACATGGTAGAAAAACGCGAATCCTATACTAAAGAAGATCTTGCTGCCTCCGGACGCGGTGAGTTATTTGGCGAGAATGGTCCTCCATTACCTGCCGGTAATATGCTGATGATGGATCGGGTCATCAAAATGTCTGAAACAGGCGGTAATTACGACAAAGGTTTCGTTGAAGCTGAGTTAGATATTACTCCGGACTTATGGTTCTTTGCCTGCCATTTTGTCAATGACCCTGTGATGCCAGGCTGCCTGGGACTGGATGCCATGTGGCAGTTAGTCGGATTTTATCTGGGCTGGCTGGGTGCCGAAGGTAAAGGCCGCGCTCTGGGTGTCGGTGAAGTTAAATTCACGGGTCAGGTATTACCTACCGCGAAGAAAGTGACCTATAAAATTCATTTCAAGCGCGTTATCAACCGTAAGCTGGTGATGGGCGTTGCAGATGGTGAAGTTTTTGTCGATGGCAAACTCATCTATACTGCCAGCGATCTGAAAGTCGGCCTGTTCAAAGATACCGGCGCATTCTGATAAACCCGCTTTATCAGAATAAAGGGGCCTGAGGGCTAATGCCGATCGTTTAAGATAACCTGATCGATCCAGTGTATGATGTAAAAAGGGTTCATGTTCAACATGGACCCTTTTTAAATGGAACTTTCACCCTCACCGGGCATGAATCCATCTCACCGCTTCTGATGAAGTACAGCTTCTTGCAAATCTTCTCCCTGCTGAGCTGATTCCGCTGGCACTTCCTTTTACCGATACTACCACGCTCCACACACGGAAATGACCTCTTGAGTCCATGGTATGGCTGGTCACCGGCATGGCAGCCTTCTCCCTGATTTAACCCGGCCATTATCCGTCGACGATGATCATCAATATCATTAACAAGGTACAGCGTCTTGATGACACGCTCAGCCTCCTCGCCAGCGCTTATGGACGGGTACTCCTGAGCAGGGAAAGGGAACGAAAGTGAGAAGAGTAAGTCAGGGCCTGAAAACCAGAATATCCTCTTCAAAACAATGCCGTTCACTTAAAGTGACCGCTATCAGCCTGAGGGACATTTTCTGTCTCTTCAGGGCCATGTTCGTCCTTCTGGCTGCAAGGTCCTGCAGCGGACCACTCTCAGTAAAGTGACGTAAGGCAGACAATCATCTGCTGAGTTCCGGAATACGCTGTCATCAGAGTGTCATGTTTATCGGGTATTAAAAGAAGGTGTTACCAGGGGGCATGGGGAATACTACGGGTATGATTGTTTTCACCAGGGCTCCGGCCAGCATGCAGAAGCCCTGGTTTTCTCAGGTCCTCAGGGTTAAGCAAATACTGAGCGTTCGGACATGGCTAGCCGCCATCCTCCGAGCCAATGGGAGCGCGTATCGGTCGTCTGGTAAGGACAGTTCTCCTTTGGACGTCCGGTAATCCCGGCCTGATAGCCGCGTGAATGTGCACGATCTAAGCGGTCTCTTTTTTGTCTCTTCATACCTGCTTTCCCTCATTTCGATTAAGGTGGGACGGGATAGAAAGAATTGTGGTCAATTAATGTGCAACCACCCCCTATTTCTACCGTCTCAGGCAGAAAAGATCAATCTCAAATATCGGCTTCAATTGCGGGAATTTCGCATTGCGTTTTGCGTATTGCTGCTAAGACGGGGCCTGCCCACCTCTCCGGAATTATCTGATTCAGCATTCAGCGGACAAAAAAAAACCGCCTGACGGCGGCGGTTTTTTGTGGGGAGTTACTGGCTTATCTGCTGCGCAATCTGCGCGGCTTCCTTTTGCCAGCCTGCGGACAACGTTCTGACCAGGTCCGCATAACCGTCTTTATCCTGCGAGAGGACCAGAGAAAACGGCTGACGGAACGTTTTGCTATTACTTTGCAGTATCCAGGACCCCGTGATCACAGCCTTACCATCATAACGACCGTGGAAGCCGGTGACGTTCACAGACAGCGTGTCGTAATCATTACTCCCTGTCATGGTACCGCTGACCAGCCAGCCCGGTAATTGCTGGCTGAGATTGCTGACCAGTGATTGCTGTAACTGCTGGTCCAGCGGACTGGCCCAGAGATTATTCGCCGCAATAACGTACTGCACATCACTGGTCTGATAAGCGATCCCGTTACCTGACAGATAATCTGACACAGTCACCGGCTCTACCCAAAGAGAACGGGGTGCGCCGGAGACCTGACTGACAGCAACGTCACCGCCTGCCGACGTACTGACTGCGGGTAACTGGTAGTAATGTTTATTCGCATCGCTGCTACAGGCACTGAGGAGCAGCGCAAAGCAAATAGCTAACCCTTTTTTCACTGTTTTGCCCTCTTCGGCTGTGGGTCATGACCCGGGGAGGCCTCAAATACTAAGGCATTACTTTTGTTATTTAAGGTTTTCAGCACAGGCTGCAGCTGCTGCAGAACCTGATCCAGCCGCTGCATGTCTCCGACCAGCTTGTTGTAAGCCGGTGAACCAGGCTGAAGTCCTTTCAGACTGCGGTTAAGATCACGTAATGTCTGCTGCATATCTGCCGGTAATGTTTTCATTGCCGGACTGCCGGTAATTTTATTCACATTATCCAGAGTAGTTTGTAACTCACGCAGTGTTTTCTGACTTTGTCTCAGCGTACCGGTCGCTTCCGTCAGCATCGGTGCCAGTGGCAGTTTGTCCACCTTGTCCAGAATGCTCATGACTTTCTGCTGCAACTGGTTCAGTCCGCCCGCGACCGTCGGGATCACTTCATAACCCGCGACGCTATCAGGCCCGCTGAACTGCGGCACATTATTGTAGAAGTCTAAATCGACATACAATGCCCCGGTGATCAGGTTTGCCGTTTTCAGGCTGGCCCTTAATCCATGCTGACGCCCTTCCTGCAGGTGCTGCTGCAGGTTAAAGTTATCTCCGACACTGGCCGCAAAGCGATCCGGCTCTATCCTGATGAGGACCGGGATACGGTAGTCATTACCCAGTTTTTCATATTTGCCCGGCATGATGTAAGGCACTTTCGCCACGGTACCCAGACGAATACCCCGGAATTCCACCGGTGCACCGGCTTGCAGACCGCGGATCGACTCATTGAAGAACATCAGGAAGTCGGTATGACGCGTATACATGGATTCCTGAATGGAGTTATGGTCATCATACAGATGGTATTCCGCGTGGTTCTTCGCCGGCTCTCCGAGGGTCGCCCCGTCCGGAACTTCAAAGCTGACACCACCGCTGAATAAAGTCGTCAGTGATCCCATCTCTACCCGCATCCCGGAAGCAGACATATCCACCGCAATACCGCTGTCCTTCCAGAAACGCACATTGGTCGTCACCAGACGATCGTAAGGTGCCTGAATAAACAGTTCATAGCTCATAAGACGTTTATCGGTATCGAATTTACTGGTTTCGACCGAGCCGACACGATATCCACGGAACAGCACCGGATCACCGGCATTCAGTTGTCCGGCTTTCATGCTGTCCAGCGTAATACGAATACCTTTGGCATCCGGTGGTGCCAGAGGAGGAGCATCAAGCAACTGATAATGGTCCGGTTCATCACCTTTGGTACCGGCCTGGAGTTCAATATAGGACCCGGACAACAAGGTGCCCAGCCCGGTGATCCCTTCACGGCCAATCTGGGGTTTAACCGTCCAGAAGACTGAATCCTGATGCAGCATTTTCTCCATGCCATTATTCAGCCGGGCTTTGATTTCCACCTGTTTCAGGTCGTCACTCAGTTTGGCACTTTCCACCATTCCGATATCAACGCTCCGGCTTTTAATGGTCGTTTTGCCGGGAACTATCCCTTCGGCATTACTGGTTATCAGAGTGACTTCCGGCCCCTGATGGGAGAAATGATAAAATAGTATCCATCCGCCAATCAGCAGCGTGACAATCGGCACTATCCATACCGGTGACCATCTCTTGATATTTTCTACACGGACTGTTTCGTGATTATTCTGTTTCAACACCAGATTCCTCAACACGATTTTCGGTTTCACGGTCCCACAACAAACGAGGATCAAATGTCAGTGCGGCGAACATCGTTAAAATAACGACGGTAGCAAACAATAGTGCGCCCGGAGCAGGTGTGATATTCATCAGCCCTCCCATGCGTACCAGTGAAGATAAGATGGCTATCACAAACACATCAATCATAGACCAGCGTCCGACGAATTCGACCACGTCATACACCAGATGCATCTTCTCATTGTCCCGTCGTCCCCTGCCACTGGCATTCCAGCTGAGCCAGCCAATAGCCAGCATTTTCAGCGTTGGCACCATAATACTGGCAATAAAGATAATCATCGCCACCGGGTATGAGCCATCGCTCCACAGGAGCACAACCCCGGCCATGATGTTTGAAGGATAAGTCGATCCCAGCGCGCTGGTCACCATAATAGGCATAATATTCGCCGGCACATAAATCATTACCGATGTCAGTAATAATGCCAGTGTCCATTGCAGGCTCTGTCGTTTACGGGCTTCCCCGCGCGTGAAGCATCGAGGACAGGTACGCCTATCCACCGGTAAGATGGCGGTACAGCAGGGACAGGCGCGCATGCCCTGCGCCAGTCCGCTGACCCCCGCAACCGGGGTTTTAAAGACCGGCAGTTCCGGCTGGATATGGAGCCAGAGTTGCCGCTTATCGACACACTGAAAGGCCCTGAGCTGAAGAATACAGAACAGGCACCAGGGCCAGAAACTGATCCCCAGGCCAATTTCACCGTAGGCCATCAGTTTCACAAAACTGACCAGAACCCCGGCCATAAAGATCTCAGCCATTCCCCAGTTACGCAGATGGAAAAATCCCCGTCCCAGCATGACGCGGAAACCGTGCGGCATTTTTACCCGGTTCACCAGCAGAAGCAGGATCACCAGACAACAGGCAGGGATTACCTGTACCAGCATTAAAAAGATGAATGCCAGCGGGCTGAAATCATCGGAAACCATAATATCCGGTATCCGGGTCAGGGAAATTTCACTGCTTATTCCCGCCACGTGCATACTGATAAACGGGAATAAATTCGCCAGTACCAGCATGAGCAGTGCCGAGATGCCATAGACGGTCGGCCGGACACCAGGGTCCGGCCAGCGCATAGACAATGTGGAATGACAGCGTGGACACACCGCTTTTTTCCCCGTACTCAGGGCAGGTAAGCGGCAGGCCAGGTCACATTGCGGACACAGAACCCATGTGTCTGCATCACTAAGCTGCTCACACCGGGTTATGTTCATGGGGGTTATGCTCCGTTTCTCATATTTTCGAGGGTTTCCCATCGGGCAAAGGCCTCTTCCAGCGCCTGCTCGGTGGCCGTGAGTTGTTCTGTCGCTGCCCGCACTTTATCCTGCGGCTGAGTGAAGAAATCAGGCTCGCTCATTTGCGCCTGCAGCTCACCAATCTGCGTTTCCAGCTGTTCCAGCTTCTGCGGCAACTGTTCCAGTTCACGTGCCAGGTTATAGCTGAGTTTGGCCGGTTTTGCGGCATTTTTTTCGGTATTTTTTACCGGTTTATCTGCGCTGCTGGCCGGTTTCGGACTGACTATTTTTTTGGTCTGCAGATAGGCCGCACGCTGTAACTGCGCATCATGATAGCCCCCCACAAAGCGGCCAATCTCACCGTTACCTTCAAAAATCCAGCAATCTGTCACGGTATTATCCACAAACTGACGATCGTGGCTGACCAGCAGGATGGTTCCCTGGTAACCGTCGATCAGCTCTTCCAGTAATTCCAGCGTTTCAACATCCAGGTCATTGGTCGGTTCATCCAGAATCATTAAATTGCTGGGTTTCAGGAACAATTTAGCCAGTAACAGGCGATTACGCTCACCTCCGGAGAGGGCACGGACCGGTGTCATTGCACGTTTAGGGTGGAACAGGAAGTCCTGCAGGTAGCCCAGCACATGGCGGGGTTTACCGTTCACCATCACTTCCTGCTTACCTTCTGCCAGGTTATCCATGACCGTACGGTCCGGATCCAGCTCTGCCCTGTGCTGATCAAAGTAAGCGACTTCCAGTTTGGTTCCGCTGTGTACCCGACCGCTGTCTGCGGCTATATCACCGAGCATCAAGCGTAACATCGTGGTTTTACCGCAACCGTTCGCGCCGATCAGTGCAATTTTGTCGCCACGCTGGACCTGTGCTGAAAAATCGTTAACCAGTGACCGCCCTTCCACCTGGTAACTGACGTTTTCCAGTTCAAAGACAATTTTTCCGGAACGTGAGGCTTCTTCCACCTGCATATTCGCTTTACCCATCACTTCGCGACGTTCGGAACGTTGACGACGTAACGCTTTCAGGGCGCGGACACGACCTTCATTACGGGTACGACGCGCTTTGATCCCCTGACGGATCCACACTTCTTCCTGTGCCAGTTTGCGGTCGAATTCTGCGTTTTGCTGTTCCTCAACCCGCAGGGCTTCTTCTTTACCGAGCACAAAATTATCGTAATCTCCGGGCCAGGAGACCAGTTTACCGCGATCCAGATCCACAATACGGGTAGCCATATTGCGGATAAACGAACGGTCGTGGGAGATGAAGACAATGCTGCCACTGAATGTTTTCAGGAACGTCTCAAGCCAGTCAATGGTTTCGATATCCAGGTGGTTAGTCGGTTCATCCAGCAGTAAGACTTTCGGGTTACTGACCAGAGCACGGCCGAGCGCGGCTTTACGTAACCATCCACCGGATAACGAAGACAGCTCAGTTTCCGGGCTCAGACCGATATTCTGTAAAACATCGTTAATCCGGCTTTCCAGCTGCCAGAGATTATGGTGGTCCAGCAGCGATTGTAACCGAGCCATTTCATTAAGATTTTTCTCGCTCGGATCCTCCATGACCCGATGAGAAATGGCGTGGTAGGCTTTCAGATATTGCGCCTGATCCGCGACACCTTCCGCCACAAAGTCATAGACCGAACCGGTGATATTACGCGGCGGATCCTGTTGCAGTCGGGCTACCACCAGATCCTGCTCGTACACAATACGGCCATCATCCAGCGCGATTTCCTGGTTGATGATCTTCATCAGGGTGGACTTACCGGCACCGTTACGGCCGACCAGACAGACACGCTCATTTTCTTCGATGTGTAACTCAGTGTTATCCAGTAATGGCGCATCACTGAACGATAACCAGGCATTATGTATACTGATTAAAGACATAACTATTTATTCCTTACCCGTGCCAGTGATCAGCCAGCAATTATGAATATGTTTATTTCTGGCAAAATCCTGTGAGAGGGTTTTTTGCGTAATTTCCTGCGCCTGAAGACCCAGTGCAGCCAGCGCGTCATGATCCATTTTGAATCCGCGCTTATTGTTAGAGAACATAATAGTCCCGCCACGACGCAGGAGCCGTTTCAGAGAGCGCATCAGTTCCGGATGATCGCGCTGAACATCAAAGCTCTCTTCCATCCGTTTAGAGTTGGAGAAGGTTGGCGGATCGATAAAGATCAGATCAAACGTCTCGGTCGCATTTTCCAGCCAGCTGAGACAGTCTGACTGTATCAGTCGATGTGCCCGTCCGGATAATCCGTTCAGTTGCAGATTGCGCTCAGCCCACTCCAGATAGGTCCGTGACATATCCACCGTGGTGGTTGAGCGTGCACCGCCCAGCCCCGCATGGACACTGGCACTGCCGGTATAGGCAAACAGGTTAAGGAAGTCTTTCCCCTGACTCATTTCACCTAACATATGACGCGCAATCCGGTGGTCAATAAACAGTCCGGTATCCAGGTAATCCGTCAGGTTGACCAGGAAACGGGCATTATATTCTTTGACTTCAAAAAACTCGCCTTTATCAGAGAGTTTCTGATACTGGCTTTTCCCGCGCTGACGTTCACGGGTTTTCAGTACCAGACGGTTTGCCGGGATCTCCAGCACATTCAATGTTGCGCTGATCACATCGAATAAGCGTTGTCTGGCTTTTTGTGCATCGACGGTTTTCGGCGGTGCATATTCCTGAATCACGACCCGATCCGCATAGCGGTCGACCGCAATATTATATTCCGGCAGATCGGCATCATAAATGCGGTAGCAATCAATGCCTTCCTGTCTGGCCCATTTATCCAGCTTTTTCAAGTTCTTACGCAGGCGATTCGCATAGTCTTCCGCTATTTCGCCCTGACGTGCAGACGCACCGCTCATCAGCTGGTAGTTTTTCTGTATACAGTCGAGCGGGCCGTTTTTCGCTTTAAACTGACGTTCCGCCCGCAGTTGCAGGCAGCTCAGTAACTCCGGCGACCCACTGAAGAGGGATAATTTCCAGCCGCCGAACTCATTCTTCACAATACGTCCCAGCTGACTGTGCAGGGCTATCAGTGCCGGTTCGCTTTCCAGACGTTCCCCGTACGGTGGGTTACTGAGCAGCGTTCCCTTTTCTTCTTCCGGTAAGGTGTTTTTCAGCTGTAAAACATCCTGCTGCTTAAACGTAATAAACGCATTCATCCCCGCTTTACGGGCATTCGCCTGCGCCCGCTGGATCACAGACGGGTCGTTATCAAAACCATAAAAACGGACTTTTTTCCCCTGCATCGCCCGGCCGGCGCGCGCGCGCGCTTCACTCACCACTTCCTGCCACAGCGCGTCGTTATGTCCTTTCCAGGCCAGGAAGCCCCAGTGTTCACGGTTCAGGCCCGGAGCCCGATCCGCCGCGATCATCGCCGCTTCAATCAACAGGGTACCTGAACCACACATCGGGTCGATCATCGGTGTGCCTGGCTGCCAGCCGGAACGCATTACCACCGCCGCCGCCAGGTTTTCCTTCATCGGCGCCTGACCCGTCTGCTGACGGTAATTACGCTGATGCAATGCATCTCCGCTTAAATCCAGAGAGATACTGACTTTATCTTTATTCAGCCAGGCATGGATGCGGATATCGGGATTGTCACGGTTAACGTCCGGGCGCGGCAGATTTTTACGGGTGAAGCTATCGACAATAGCGTCCTTGATCCGCAGTGCACCGAACTGGCTGTTACGGATCACCTCATTGGTCCCGTTGAAATGCACGACAAATCCCTGATGGCTGTCAAACAGTTCAGTCCAGGGAATCGACTGGGCACCGACGTATAAATCGAGATCGCTCCACAGGCCAAACTCTCCTAATGGCAGCAGGATGCGCGATGCAAGGCGGCTCCACATCAGGCTCTGGTAAAGCGTTTTATCATCGCCCTGATAGTGAACACCTCCCGGCACCAGCTGGATATCCTGAGCACCCAGCGATTCCAGCTCAGTTTTTAATAGTTCTTCCAGCCCACGGCCTGTACTGGCAAAAAGAGAATTCATAATTTTTAGGTCTGCTTAATTGAAAATAGTTGCGCATTATAGCGAATCACAGCGCTATGTCATAAAGTTAGCTTCTTTTTGAAAAGTTACCTCACGGGTTCCCCTATGATTAGTTTATCGCGGTTATTTATTCATCCGGTTAAATCCATGCGTGGCACTGCGGTTTCCCAGTCGCTGGTCCGTCCCGCCGGGCTTGCCTGGGATCGATTGTTTATGATCACGGATACCGAAGGCACCTTCATTACCGCACGCCGTTTTCCTGAGATGGTCCTCTTTACGCCGCTGATAATGGCTGAAGGTCTCTTTTTGCAGGCAAATGACGGCAGTCAGGCTTTGGTCCGGTTCGATGAATTCAGTGACGGCGGGGAAACGACCGAGGTCTGGGGATCACATTTTGATGCTTATATTGCCCCGGAAAGCATCAACCGCTGGCTGAGTACGTTTTTCCCCCATCCGGTTCAGTTACGCTGGATAGGTGAAAACCCGGCCCGTCGCGTTAAACGTGCTCCGGAAGTGCCGCTGGGGTTCGCCGATGGGTACCCTTTTCTGCTGATCAACGACGCTTCATTCTATGATTTACAAAATCGCTGTCCTGCCGGGGTCCGTATCGAGCAATTCCGCCCGAATCTGGTCGTCAGCGGCGCACCGGCCTGGGATGAAGATCAATGGGCAGTGATCCGTGTCGGTGAGGTGACATTTGATGTTGCCAAACCCTGCAGTCGCTGTGTGCTGACCACGGTCAGTACTGAACGGGGAGTGGCTCATCCGTCAGGAGAGCCGATGAGGACCCTTAAGACGTTCAGACAGGCGGCCGATGATAGCGGTGATATCGATTTCGGTCTGAATCTGATGGCACGTAACAGTGGAGTGATCCGTTGCGGCGATAGCGTTGTCATCCTGGCCCGTAAACCGGCCCGTCTCTATGCTGAACAGACTCCGGAGAACACCACTGCCACGCCACCCGCCGCCGCGACCACGATCGATATTACCTGTCAGGGTAAAACCTTCCGCGGCAACAATCAGCAGATTTTGCTGGAACAGCTTGAAAATGCCGGTTTACGGATCCCGTATTCCTGCCGGATGGGGTCATGTGGCTGCTGCAGGCTGACATTAGAAAGCGGAGACGTTACTCCGCTGAATGCCGGGGCAGTCGACGGTAACACCCTGCTGAGTTGCAGTTGTATTCCGCAGAGTTCGATCGTTCTCGGGGAAAACCCGCGTTAAACCACCTGGTCGAAGCAGAGTTCCGCGACAGGTTCATAAGGACGTAACCTGTCGTTCATGATTTTAATCGCCTCACCCAGTAACAGCGTTTTACCGGCCAGCAGTAATGACGTCTGAGCAAGAACACAAAGAGTCGCGCTGGTTCCGGCTTCGACAACCAGAAAACGCACCGGCTCCTGCGTGTCAGATAACAGTGCCTCAACCAGTTGCCCGGCTTCCGGCGCACAGCCCGCATGACAGGCGGTAAAGTGCCAGCTTTTGGGCATCAGGGGTTTAAGGAAGCGTCCGGCCACCAGCGCATTCAGGACCAATTCTGCCCGTTGCTGATGACTGAAATCCGCATCGCGGCAACGTTCTTCAAAATTAAAAAAACCGGCAGCATCATCAACACAAAATTTCTGCGATTCGAAAGCATCGGGCGTCAGCATTTTTTTGGAAAAACGCGAACGGAAATGCAATCCCTCGGTTAAATCCAGCATTAATCTGTCCTGCTTCTCATCATAATACCAGTGCCAGCGATCGTCAGGTTTCAATGTCATTTATGGTGCCTCTTAAATTTACGGCAAATATACCGTTGCCTGAATATCCTTCTTTCAGGACTCAATAATAAACAGCCAGGCAGGCCAGCCATCCCTGATCTGAACAAAATATAAACGAGCCAGAGACGTAAATAAACCCCTCTGGCTAAATAATCTGCTTTTTGTGGTTAAATGTTCTTCACAATATCTTTAATCAGACCCGGTCCTTTATAAATAAACCCGGAATAGATTTGGATGAGCGATGCACCCGCCGCTAATTTTTCTTTCGCCGCCATTAATGAATCAATGCCGCCGACACCAATAATTGGCAGTCGTCCCGCTAATTCCTGGTTCAGACGATGAATAATTTGTGTGCTTTTAAGCTGTACCGGACGACCACTCAATCCGCCACTCTCTCCGGCATGTTTCAGCCCTTCCACCAGTGATCGATCCAGCGTGGTATTCGTTGCAATCACGCCATCAATATTATGTCTGACCAGGCTATCCGCGACCTGGATCAATTCTTCTTCCGAAAGATCCGGCGCGATCTTTACCGCCACCGGGACGTATTTAAGATGCCGCTTCTGAAGGTCCTGCTGTTTATTTTTAATTGCCGATAATAAATCATCCAGTGCTTCACCGTACTGCAGCGTACGTAAACCCGGCGTATTCGGGGATGAAATATTCACCGTGATATACCCGGCATGCACATAGGTTTTTTCCATGCAGATCAGATAATCGTCTTTGCCCTGTTCGACCGGGGTATCTTTATTTTTACCGATATTGATACCGATGATCCCTTTAAACTGCGCTTTTTTGACGTTCTCAACCAGATGATCCACACCGAGATTATTAAATCCCATCCGGTTAATAATCCCTTCGGCCTCAACTACACGGAAAAGACGGGGTTTATCATTGCCGGCTTGCGGACGCGGAGTGACGGTTCCGACTTCAACAAAACCGAAGCCCATCATGCCAAAGGCATCGATACATTCACCATTTTTATCTAATCCGGCGGCCAGGCCCAGCGGATTATCGAATTGTAATCCCATACAACTTACCGGACGCGACGGTACACGTTGATGCACGAGGCGTTCAAAGGGTGTGCCACGAATCAGTTTCAACTGGTTAATCGTCAGTTCATGGGCCCGTTCGGGATCGAGCTGAAACAGGGCAGGACGGATGATTGGATATAACATGCACTCTCCTGGATGCTGTGGTCGCGCGCCGGGCTATCGCCCGTGCTTATTTTGCGCCGGAATGGTAATGAGCTTTCGGGAAAAAGTAAATTTCCCTGAATCGCCCGCCGTAATATCAAAAAGCAGAACATTGACTGAATGAAAAAAAACCACCCGGTAACAGGTGGTTTCAGCGTTATTTCATCACTGACTATGCCGCCAGAGCCTTGGTGATTTTTTCATATAAATCACGGGAGAGATTATCGAGGCCTTTGAGTTCCTCAAGTGCCTCTCTCATCAGTTGCTGGCGCTGACTGTCATAACGTTTCAGACGGATCAGAGGTTCGATAAGCCTTGCCGCAATTTGCGGGTTACGTTTATTCAGATCTTTCAGCATCCGGGTGAGGAAGCGGTATCCGCTACCGTCGGTGGCATGAAATGCTGCAGGGTTAGCCGAGGCAAAAGCACCAATCAGTGAACGCACACGGTTCGGGTTGGTCATGGTAAATGAGCGATGGTTCAGCAAGCCTTCCACGCGCGCCAATACATCTGCAGCCGGACTGGTGGCCTGCAGAACAAACCATTTATCCATCACCAGACCATCCTGATGCCAGCGCTCGTCCCATTGTCCCAGCAGTTCATCGGTACATGGCAGTTGTGCACTCACTGCCGCATTCAGCGCTGCCAGTGCATCTGTCATATTGTTGGCCTGCTGATACTGCTGGCGTACCAGGGTATCCGCTTCTTCCGGCTGACCGAAGGCCAAATAGCTCAGACAGACGTTTTTAAGTGCCCGCTTACCAATATCTTCCTGAACCACTTTATATTCACCGCACTGGTTTTCACGGTAACCTTCACGCAACTCCGACTGCAGTTCTTTCGCCAGCGTTCTGATAATGGCTGTTCTGACGGCGGCGATAGCTATCGGGTCAATGAGTTCAAACCATTCCGCCATCTCATTTTCAGAAGGCAGGCTCAGGATAAGCGCCGTCAATGCCGGGTCACGCCCTTTATCGGCCAGTACGGAACGGAAAGCTTCTGCAACGTGTTGTGGCAGCGACAGTGGCTGCTTCTGACGGAAACGTAGCACGTTCAGTTTCACATAGGTGGACAGCAGGCTCTGTGCCGCATCCCAGCGGGAAAAGTCATTGCGTGCATGGCGCATCAGGAAGGTCAGTTGCGCGTCACTCCACTGATAATCCAGTTTTACCGGTGCCGAGAACTCCCGCAGCAACGACGGGACCGGCTGGAAGTAGACATTATCAAACACAAACGTCTGCTCAGCTTCGGTCACATCCAGCACGGATGACACTGGCTTACCCTGGTACTGCAGTGGAATGATGTTGCCTTCACCGTCATAAAGTTCGATATCCAGCGGAATATGTAATGGCAGCTTTTCTTTCTGATCGGCCGTTGCCGGTGTGTGTTGCTTTACATGCAGTTTATAGACTTCATGGTGCGGGTCATATTCATCACTGACGGTCAGCACCGGTGTACCGGACTGACTGTACCAGCGGCGGAATTGTGTCAGACTGACGCCGGACGCATCTTCCATCGCCTGCACGAAGTCATCACAGGTGGCGGCGCTGCCGTCATGACGCTGGAAATAGAGTTTGATACCTTTCTGGAATTTTTCTTCGCCCAGTAACGTATGCATCATGCGGATCACTTCCGATCCTTTTTCGTAGACGGTCAGGGTGTAGAAATTATTCATTTCCATCACCTGATCCGGACGGATCGGATGGGCCATCGGGCTGGCATCTTCCGCGAACTGAGCGCCACGCATCACCCTGACATTTTCGATCCGGTTCACCGGACGCGACCCCAGATCAGAGCTGAACTCCTGATCACGGAAGACGGTAAGCCCTTCTTTCAGACTCAGCTGGAACCAGTCACGGCAGGTCACACGGTTACCGGTCCAGTTATGGAAATATTCGTGACCGATAACGGCTTCAATACCGAGGTAATCTTTATCGGTCGCCGTTTCGGCTTTCGCCAGCACATATTTGGAGTTAAAGACGTTCAGACCTTTATTCTCCATCGCCCCCATATTGAAGAAGTCGACGGCAACAATCATGAAAATATCCAGATCGTATTCGAGGTCAAATCGCTCTTCGTCCCACTTCATACTCTGCTTCAGCGAGGTCATCGCCCAGTCAGCCCGGTCGAGGTTACCCTGATCGACAAAGATTTCTAAAGCGACATCACGGCCTGAACGCGTGGTAAAGGTATCGCGTAAGACATCAAATTCGCCGGCCACCAGCGCAAACAAGTAACACGGTTTAGGGAACGGGTCCTGCCATTTTACCCAATGACGCCCCTCCCCGCAGTCACCTGAAGCAATGCGGTTACCGTTCGACAGTAAATACGGATATTTCTTTTTATCGGCTTCAATAGTGGTCGTGAAACGCGCCAGTACATCCGGGCGGTCAGTATACCAGGTAATATGGTGGAAACCTTCGGCTTCACACTGAGTACACAGCGCCTCACCGGATTTATACAGTCCTTCCAGCGCGGTATTTTGATCCGGGTGGATAGTGTTGACTATCTTCAGGGTAAATTCAGCCGGGACGCCCCGTACCGTCAGCAAGCCTTCTTCAATGCTGTACTCCTGCCACGCTTGCCCGTCAATCTCCAGGCTTTCCAGCGTCAGGGATTCCCCCTGCAGGACCAGGTCTGTCGCCTGCTCATTCAGACGTTTCACCTGGCTGACCGCCGTAACACGGGTCTGTTGCTCATCGAGAATAAATGAGAGATCAATATCGGTGATAGTGAAATCCGGCGCGCTGTAATCGTGGCGATATTTAATTTGCGGTTGATCTGTCATAAATTTTTCCCGGTCATAAAAAAATACACTCGTCATGAGTTTATGCTTCTTAGCGGGCTGTTTCCAGATGCAAAGCGCCTGTCGGTAAATTCTCTCCATCTATTTAACAATAAGCACCTTTAAGTAACGCCCCCCATCGGCAGATATGCTGTGATCTGATTCACTTTTCATCAGATAGCGTTATACTGGAGTAGTTGTTTAATATTCTTAACACTCTCTGGCCAGGCCTGGCGCCGCAGACTTAGGATGCAGATACGCACCATGAAACGATATGCTTCCCCGATAATCACATCACTGCTGGATACTGATGCGTATAAACTGCATATGCAGCAAGCGGTTTACCATCGCTACCGTGATCTGTCGGTCACTGCCGTGTTTCGTTGTCGCGGGGACGACGTGCCGGGCCATTATGCCGGTGAGCTCCGTCAGCAGATTGATATGATGCAATCACTCGCACTCACTGATACGGAGTACCTCTATCTGTCCGGTTTACCGTTCTTTACTGCGGACTATTTGCAATGGCTGAAAACGTTCCGTTTTAAACCTGAGCAGGTGGATGTGCGGGATCAGCAGGGTAAGCTCAGCATTACATTACGCGGCCCCTGGGCAGAAGTTATCCTGTGGGAAATCCCGTTACTCGCGCTGATAAGCGAGCTGGTCCACCGGGATAAGACCCCCTGTATCGGTGTGGACCAGGCCCTGAGTACCCTGCACGAAAAACTGAGCGCGTTCCGTCAGGCCTCGGCGGATATGGATATCTCACGTTTCAGGCTGATGGATTTCGGCACACGCCGGCGCTATTCGCGACAGGTTCAGCACGCGATTGTCGAAACACTGCAGCAGGAAGTTCCCTGGCTTTCGGGGACCAGTAACTATGATCTCGCCAGACGTCTGAACATTTCCCCGGTGGGCACCCAGGCACACGAATGGTTTCAGGCCCATCAGCAAATCAGCCCAGAGCTGGCCTCCAGTCAGCGTGTCGCTTTACAAGCCTGGCTGGACGAATATCCCGACCAGCTGGGGATTGCATTAACGGATTGTATTACTACGGATGCTTTCCTGCGCGATTTCGACCTCAATTTTGCCAGCCGCTATCAGGGCCTGCGTCACGATTCCGGTGAACCGGTAGAATGGGGTGAAAAAGTGATCGCCCATTACCGGAAACTCGGCATCGACCCGCAAACCAAAACACTGGTGTTCTCTGATAACTTAACGCTGGATAAAGCGCTGGCGCTCTACCGGCATTTCGATCCTCAGGTCAGAGTCGTTTTCGGTATCGGGACCCGCCTGACCTGTGATATCCGAGGTGTCACGCCGCTCAATATCGTGATTAAGCTGGTCAGCTGCAACGGTAAACCGGTCGCTAAATTGTCCGACAGCCCGGGCAAAACAATTTGTCATGACCCGTCATTTGTCCGGGCACTTCAGAAAGCGTTCGAGTTGCCTCCGGTCAGACAGGCCAGTTAATGCTGGCCTCAGGAGAACGGACTCTCCTTCCCCTTCACTATGAAATCGCCGACAGTGCGTAATTTTTCTTGTTTCCTGTGAACTCACAAGTAACATATCCGTTTTCCCCGCCAGGGGCATTTATAAACATTATTGAATAGAGAGATAATTATGAGCGTAGTGCCTGTAGTGGACGTACTGCAAGGCCGGGTTGCTGTTGACAGTGAAGTCACAGTACGCGGCTGGGTCCGTACCCGTAGAGATTCCAAAGCCGGTCTTTCTTTTATCGCCATTTATGACGGTTCCTGCTTTAATCCTGTTCAGGCTGTTGTTAATAATTCGCTTAATAATTATCAGGACGACGTCTTACATCTGACCACCGGCTGTTCTGTTATTGTCACCGGAAAAGTCGTGGAATCTCCGGGACAGGGACAGGCCTTTGAAATTGTTGCCACAGCCCTTGAAGTTACCGGCTGGGTGGAAGATCCGGATAGCTATCCGATGGCGGCAAAACGCCACAGCATCGAATACCTTCGTGAGGTCGCCCACCTTCGCCCGCGTACTAACCTGATCGGCGCGGTCGCACGCGTGCGTCATACGCTGGCGCAGGCCATCCACCGCTTTTTCCACGAGCAGGGATACTTCTGGGTATCTACGCCGCTGATCACCGCGTCGGATACTGAAGGCGCCGGCGAAATGTTCCGCGTATCCACACTGGACCTTGAGAACCTGCCCCGCACCGATAAAGGTCAGGTGGATTTCAGTGAAGACTTTTTTGGTAAAGAGTCTTTCCTGACCGTCTCCGGTCAGCTGAACGGCGAAACCTATGCCTGTGCGTTATCAAAAATTTATACTTTTGGTCCGACATTCCGCGCAGAAAACTCGAACACCAGTCGTCACCTTGCTGAATTCTGGATGATCGAACCGGAAATTGCCTTCGCTTCTCTGGATGATGCCGCAGGTCTGGCCGAAGCGATGCTGAAATATGCATTTAAAGCCGTACTGGCTGAACGGGCTGACGATATGGCTTTCTTTGCCGAACGTGTCGATAAAGAAGCCATCGAGCGACTGGAGAAATTCGTTTCAGCGGATTTCGCACAGATCGATTATACCGATGCTATCGATATTCTGCTGAAGAGCGGTCAGACGTTCGAAAACCCGGTCTCCTGGGGAATCGATCTCTCCTCAGAACATGAACGCTTCCTGGCAGAAAAACATTTCTGCGCGCCGGTTGTGGTGAAAAACTACCCGAAAGACATCAAAGCCTTCTATATGCGATTGAACGACGACGGTAAAACTGTCGCGGCCATGGACGTGCTGGCTCCGGGTATCGGCGAAATCATCGGGGGTTCACAACGTGAAGAGCGTCTTGATGTCTTCGATGAACGTCTGGCAGAGATGGGCCTGAATAAAGAAGACTACTGGTGGTATCGTGACCTGCGTCGCTACGGCACCGTTCCGCATTCAGGATTTGGCCTGGGCTTTGAGCGTTTGATCGCCTATGTCACCGGTGTACAGAATGTAAGAGATGTTATTCCCTTCCCGCGGACACCACGTAACGCAAATTTCTAATTGTCAATTAATCAATAACAATTTCATATAGATAATAAAGCCGGCTTCTGCCGGCTTTATTACTTTCTGAAATATTGATTCATCTCACAAAGTTCCGCAAAATTTACATTTTGTAATACATATTTTCTATTTGAAACCAGAACTCTGGTTTTGTAGCATATTCGCGCTAGAAATAGCACCGTATGAATGGAAAGATGCCTCAGACACATAAAGACACCAAACTTCATTAATAGTTCTTGTAAAGAATTGTTGACAGTAGTGGCAGTAGTCTCTAATAAACTCCAACGAGGGTAATAAATGATGAAGCGCAACATTTTAGCAGTTATGATCCCGGCTCTGTTAGTTGCAGGCGCAGCTAATGCCGCAGAAATCTATAATAAAGACGGCAATACGCTGGATCTGTACGGTAAAGTCGACGGACTGCACTACTTTTCAAAAGATACCTCTAACGATGGTGACCAGTCTTACGCACGTCTGGGTTTCAAAGGTGAAACTCAGATCAACAACTGGCTGACCGGTTATGGCCAGTGGGAATATAACCTGCCAGCAAACAATTCAGAAGGTTCTGACGCTTCTACCGGCACTAAGACCCGTCTGGGCTTCGCTGGTCTGAAAGCAGGTCAGTACGGTTCATTCGACTACGGTCGTAACTACGCGGTTGCTTATGACGTTCTGGGCTGGACCGATATGCTGCCAGAATTCGGTGGTGACTTCGGTTACACCGACACCATGACTGGCCGTGCTACCGGCGTTGCTACCTACCGTAACACCAACTTCTTTGGTCTGGTTGATGGCTGGGACTTCGCAGCTCAGTACCAGGGCAAAAACGACCGTTCAGACATCCAGCGTGCTAACGGTGACGGCTACGGTATCTCTACCAGCTACACTTCTCCAATCGGTGTCGCAGTCACAGGTGCATTCTCTTCTCAGGACCGTACCGGTCAGCAGAATGCAGCCGCTCTGGGCAAAGGCGACCGCGCTCAGGTATGGGCAACCGGCCTGAAGTATGATGCAAACAACATTTACCTGGCAGCAACTTACGCTGAAGGCCTGAACGCAACCCCTATCTCCGGTACCGTTAACGGTACTGCAGTATCCGGTTTTGCTAACAAAACTCAGGATATCGAGCTGGTTGCTCAGTATCAGTTCGATTTCGGTCTGCGTCCTTCTCTGGCATACGTTCAGACTAAAGGTAAAGACATCGAGAACGTTGGCGATGCTGACCTGGTTAAATACATCGAAGTGGGCGCGACTTACTACTTCAACAAAAACATGTCTACCTATGTTGATTACAAAATCAACCAGCTGGATGACAACAACAAACTGGGCCTGGCGACCGACAACATCGCTGCTGTAGGTCTGATTTACCAGTTCTAATCCGACAAAGTTTAGTGCTGAAACGGGGTCTTCTGACCCCGTTTTTTTTTATAGGATTCTGCCCCGCTGTACCCGCCTGAAGACTTTCACGCCATTCCTGAGACCGGTTCATTTTAAAACTTTGATCTCCCGCGGATAAAATTACCAAACAACTGTTGGCAATTGCTGTCTCTCGGGATAACCTTGGGTTCAGACGCAAACGTTTATATATATCAATCGGATCTCACTCATGTTTGAATCAATTTCTGCTGCACCAGCCGACCCTATTCTGGGACTGGCCGATCTTTTTCGGGCTGATAACCGACCTGAAAAAATTAATCTGGGTATCGGTGTTTATAAAGATGAGACCAGCAAAACCACTATTCTGACCAGTGTGAAAAAAGCTGAGCAAATCCTGCTGGAAAATGAAACGACAAAAAGCTATCTCAGTATTGATGGCTATCCTGAATTCGCCCGGCTGACTCAGGAGTTGTTGTTCGGCAAAGAGAATCCGATCATCACCGAAAAGCGGGCCTGTACGGCGCAGACGCCGGGAGGTACCGGTGCACTGCGCGTTGCGGCTGACTTCCTGACCCAACAGACAGACGTGAAACGTATCTGGGTGAGTAACCCGAGCTGGCCAAACCATAAAAGTATTTTCACCGCCAGCGGCCTGCAGGTCTGTCATTATGATTACTACGATGCCACAGCCCACCAGCTGGACTTCGGGGGGATGCTGAAATCGCTGGAACAGGCAGCGCCGGGTGATGTGGTACTGTTCCACGGATGCTGTCACAACCCGACAGGGATCGACCCGACACCGGAACAATGGCAGCAACTGGCTGACCTGTCAGTGTCGCGTGGCTGGTTACCTTTATTCGATTTTGCTTATCAGGGGTTCGGACGCGGACTGGAAGAGGATGCTGAGGGGCTGCGTATCTTTGCTAAACAGCACAAAGAGCTAATGGTGTGCAGTTCCTATTCCAAAAACTTCGGTCTGTATAACGAACGTGTAGGCGCCTTCACGCTGGTGGCAGAAAATGCAGAGATCGCTGCGGCCGCATTCAGCCAGGTCAAATTTGCCATTCGTGCGAACTATTCTAACCCGCCGTCACACGGTGCAGCCGTAGTCGCAACGATCCTCGGTAACGAGACGCTGCGGACCCTGTGGGAACAGGAATTATCAGACATGCGTCAGCGTATTCAGCGTATGCGTCAGTTGTTTGTGAATACTCTGACAGAAAAAGGCGCCAGTAAAGACTTTGGGTTTATTCATCAGCAGAACGGCATGTTCTCTTACAGCGGACTGACCACTGAACAGGTTCATCGCCTGCGTAACGACTATGCTATCTACGCCGTGGACTCCGGACGTATCAATATTGCCGGAATGACGCCTGATAATATGTCCGCTCTCTGTGAGTCGATTATCGCCGTGCTGTGATCGATCGCCACTGTGTAAAAGACCACCTTCTTAGAAGGTGGCTTTTGAGAATGCCCCCTGTAAGGGGGGCTACTTTCACCTT
>NZ_BAAAFX010000028.1:0-793 GCF_039523755.1 Tatumella terrea
AATTCCTTGTCGGGTAAGTTCCGACCTGCACGAATGGCGTAATGATGGCCAGGCTGTCTCCACCCGAGACTCAGTGAAATTGAAATCGCTGTGAAGATGCAGTGTACCCGCGGCAAGACGGAAAGACCCCGTGAACCTTTACTATAGCTTGACACTGAATATTGAGCCTTGATGTGCAGGATAGGTGGGAGGCACTGAAGTACGGACGCCAGTTCGTACGGAGCCAACCTTGAAATACCACCCTTTAATGTTTGATATTCTAACGTAGACCCGTAATCCGGGTTGCGGACAGTGTCTGGTGGGTAGTTTGACTGGGGCGGTCTCCTCCCAAAGAGTAACGGAGGAGCACGAAGGTTAGCTAATCACGGTCGGACATCGTGAGGTTAGTGCAAAGGCATAAGCTAGCTTGACTGCGAGAGTGACGGTTCGAGCAGGTGCGAAAGCAGGTCTTAGTGATCCGGTGGTTCTGAATGGAAGGGCCATCGCTCAACGGATAAAAGGTACTCCGGGGATAACAGGCTGATACCGCCCAAGAGTTCATATCGACGGCGGTGTTTGGCACCTCGATGTCGGCTCATCACATCCTGGGGCTGAAGTAGGTCCCAAGGGTACGGCTGTTCGCCGTTTAAAGTGGTACGCGAGCTGGGTTTAGAACGTCGTGAGACAGTTCGGTCCCTATCTGCCGTGGGCGCTGGAGAATTGAGGGGGGTTGCTCCTAGTACGAGAGGACCGGAGTGAACGCACCACTGGTGTTCGGGTTGTCATGCCAATGGCATTGCCCGGTAGCTAAGTG
>NZ_BAAAFX010000029.1:0-934 GCF_039523755.1 Tatumella terrea
TAGCATAACAATAAGATGCTGTTCTCCCGATGAGAGACTTGTGAGTTCCAAGTGAATCTCATCATTCCTTATTGGTGAAATAACAAATCCACTTTCTAAACTTATTTCTATTTTTTTAAATGAAAGCAATTTATTAACTGATGTTTTGAATAGATTTAATTTTGTAGCCAAACCATCTAAAACCTTATACTTGGATTTTATATCATCCAAGTACACTTTGAGAACAGCAAGCCCAGCACCTTCTTCCTGATAAGAAAAAAACTGATTCAACTGTTCTGTTGTACGCTCTTTTTCATTAGGCAATATTCCCAAAGAAGAAAATCTCTCTTCATATCTTTGAATATCCCTAATAGATTTCATGACATCATCAGCTTTAACCGTACTATTCCCATTCTGTAGGCTTTGAATCAGCCTCTGAGGGAACGTTGATTCCCTTCTGCGACCAAGTTCAAACTGACTTCTTATTCCTTGCTGGATTTGAGATTTAACATCAGCTGCCAATAGATTGATCATCGACTTATTAAGCAACGCACCGCGCCTTCTCATTCCCAAATGAGGATATCTCGCATCGGAATTTGAATACTCACTTACCCTGATTCTATCGGTAGTAATGTAATAGCTTTTTATTCTATTTGTTATAGAGTCTATCCATTCTATGTCAGCAATTCCTTTTCTTGCCACCTTGGCATCACCGCAGACTTTGAAAATGGTTTCTTTATTATAGGACTCGCCTGTTATTTCATTCTCCCATCGATTATAGGCAACCCTATTTATATATGGGAAATCATCGTCAATACTAGACCATAGCTCATCCATGCCTGCACTATCTGAGTCTATATCTATAATTACTGTTTTATTTCTCTTATTCACGAGATCAGTTATTGAAATAATGTTGTTCATTTTTTTTATTTGAACAACAACATTACTTATCCCA
>NZ_BAAAFX010000030.1:0-662 GCF_039523755.1 Tatumella terrea
TCTGTGCCGGCTGCAAAAAAAAGCCCTCGGGGAAAGAGGGCTGTTATCTGATATAGGTTGTTTCAGTCTCACTGATTTAGATGTTTATGGCACCAAAGGTGATGAGGCTTTGACCCGGGAGGGTATTTTTCAGTTCATGGAGCTCACATCCGATACGAAGTCTTTCTTCTATATATGGCTGAGATACAAAAGGTTTCTTATAATTTTCAGAGATATGCGCCGATATAATGAGCGATATATCATGTCCTCGAGACAACGCCCATGGTTGAGGAAAGGATCTATCCAAACTCTCTGCCTCGGTAATTAAATCATCGATATCAAGTGAGGATGACCACTGATGAATACTCTCTTTTATCTCGTCATCGTCGATTTTTATATTGATGGAATCTAAAAAATTAGTGATATCCAAACCATTTAGAATGCTTTTTTCCACATTTCCTTTGGTTAGTTTATAATCTGCTGCTCTATACTTACCAACAGTCCTTGATGCCAATTCAACCTTACGTTTCAACTCAATAAATTCATCTGATGAGATATCAATTCTTAAATTGGAAAGCACTTTTTTTAGAGCAAGTGAATTGAATAAAAAAACATCCAAATCATTATAAATATGCTCGCCACCATCACCGACAAAAAAATAATTCACTCCGGAAACAGTACCG
>NZ_BAAAFX010000031.1:0-705 GCF_039523755.1 Tatumella terrea
ATATGGGGGGACCATCCTCCAAGGCTAAATACTCCTGACTGACCGATAGTGAACCAGTACCGTGAGGGAAAGGCGAAAAGAACCCCGGCGAGGGGAGTGAAAAAGAACCTGAAACCGTGTACGTACAAGCAGTGGGAGCACCCTTTGGGGTGTGACTGCGTACCTTTTGTATAATGGGTCAGCGACTTATATTCTGTAGCAAGGTTAACCGTATAGGGGAGCCGCAGGGAAACCGAGTCTTAACTGGGCGTTAAGTTGCAGGGTATAGACCCGAAACCCGGTGATCTAGCCATGGGCAGGTTGAAGGTTGGGTAACACTAACTGGAGGACCGAACCGACTAATGTTGAAAAATTAGCGGATGACCTGTGGCTGGGGGTGAAAGGCCAATCAAACCGGGAGATAGCTGGTTCTCCCCGAAAGCTATTTAGGTAGCGCCTCGTGAATTCATCTCCGGGGGTAGAGCACTGTTTCGGCTAGGGGGCCATCCCGGCTTACCAACCCGATGCAAACTGCGAATACCGGAGAATGTTATCACGGGAGACACACGGCGGGTGCTAACGTCCGTCGTGAAGAGGGAAACAACCCAGACCGCCAGCTAAGGTCCCAAAGTCATAGTTAAGTGGGAAACGATGTGGGAAGGCTCAGACAGCCAGGATGTTGGCTTAGAAGCAGCCATCATTTAAAGAAAGCGTAATAGCTCACTG
>NZ_BAAAFX010000033.1:0-1083 GCF_039523755.1 Tatumella terrea
AAGTAATTAGCATTGGAAAAATTATAAACCATCCGAAGAACGGTTGATTTACCATATCCGTTAGGTGACGTAATTATGTTTACATCATTGTTAAAAAGAAGCCTATAGTTAAACTCTTCAAAAAGGCCATCTATTTTAACTCCTTTTATTTCAAACTTTTTGTCTCTCATTTGGCTCTCCGATAATACGTAGCTCTACTTATCCCTAAGTCAAGCCAAGGTTTAGATTGCTCTAAAGATAGGGGATCTATAGGCCTCCCTCCACCTCTACTTTTTCTTCCTCTCAAGGATTGAATCTCTTTGCTATGCGTTTTTTGAACATAAAAATTAAAATCCTCTTTTGAGAATTTCTCTTTTACCCACTTAGCAATGCTTTTCGCAATGCCCATGGTTTCTTTATCATTTAATGGTATCGAAAACTGTAAGTTATAAGCATGAGCACGATCATAACATGCTTGAAGCCACT
Source organism: Tatumella terrea (assembly GCF_039523755.1). NCBI lineage: Bacteria > Pseudomonadati > Pseudomonadota > Gammaproteobacteria > Enterobacterales > Erwiniaceae > Tatumella > Tatumella terrea. Next base: position 466 of record NZ_BAAAFX010000033.1, read on the forward strand.
GGTCGTACTCAGGCCAGCCCTGACGGATAGCGCGGTATGCCCATTTCCGCGTTTTATCGAACAGTGTGCAATTACGACCTAAGCCATAGTCAGCGACGATTTCTTTGTCGTTCGCAGCGTTCAGGTTGAGTGAGTCGGCTAACCAGTCCAGCGTGTAGAGTTCAGGCTGCCATACGGCAATTTTCCAGTGACTATGGTTCGGATTCTTGCAAATTAGCCCTGAATACCCAGCGTCAGCGCTCAATTTTTTACGTAGCGCGTTCTCTACGGCAGCTGCATAGCGTAATGGCTTCATTTTTCCGTCTGGCGCAGTACGTATCGAGGTTTCCAGCGCGTAAAGCAGGTGCGCGTGTCCGTTTTCTGGATTGGTGATGGTCAGTGTAGGCGCGGGAGCGTTGCGGTCGCTCCAGTCAATGGCTGCACCGATGCGGTCAACATCAAATCCCAGCCAGAACATGGCGTGAGGCTGATTGAACTGGATGTATTTCGCCAGAATGGCGCGTTCTTTCCCTGCGATGCGTACACCAAAGTGCAAATCATCCGAGAAGTACGGTTTGTGCGGTAAGCGGTCGTTGAAAAGTTCGAGTGCTGCGTTATTCAATTCGCCCTGCGCTTATG
>NZ_BAAAFX010000034.1:0-1487 GCF_039523755.1 Tatumella terrea
ATTCAGGTTTTCCCTGATAGCCCTGACGTCTGCCAGCTCGTAGCGGGTCACACGGGCGGGGGCTTTGGTTCCGTTTTTGATTTCAACGGCCTCTTCCAGAGAGGCTTTCAGCTCGTCAAAAAAACTCATGTTACACCTCGTCTTTCAGTCGTTGGGTCAGCTTCTTCAGTTCGGCTTTCTCTGCGTCTGTGATGCTGTCTTTGGTGCTTTTAGGGTAGGCCATCACCAGATAAATCACCTCGGCGGTGGCAAGGAAGTAAATCACCCGCGCACTGCCGCTTTTTCCCTGATTCCCCGTCGCCATCCTGATCTTTCGCAGACCACCCGTTTTCTGGATGAGGTCACCTTTGTCCGGTGACTCGATAAGCTCTTTCTGGAGTTCTTTGAGTTCATCATCCGTGGCGATTTGCTTTATCTGACGGGTAAACATCGTTGTCTCGATAAACTCAATCGCGTGACTCACGGCTGTCTCCTGTATATTTTGATGTACAATGTACACCATGAGTCACATTCTGAAAAGGCGCGTCTGTGCCATCAGACATTACAGAGTCGGACCATGATAGCGGGTTGCTTGCTTTTCCTGCTGTAACTGCCGCTCCTGCTGCTTTACGAGCGTGTTAATCGGCTCAGATCGCTGCTCAAGCGTTCGACCTGCTCGTGCAAGGCGTTCACCTGATTGCTCAAGTTCAGACAGACCCTGTCGTTGCGCTCCAGTGCCTGTGAGGTAGTCTCGAACATGCGTTGCAAGTTGCTGTAACTGTCCTGCCACGCCTGCTGCTGTTGTTCGTAGCTTGTTTGTAAGCTTTCTAAGGCGCTCAGAAGCTGCCTTTCCATCTCGGTCATGGTTTTGCCTGTCCTCAGTGATAAAAACGTGCTGTGGCGTTTCTGGGGTGTCTGACGGGGTTATTTCGCGGTGTACTTCATCACGGTGTTTCCGGCTGTCGATGTGTATGTCTCGGTGCCATGCGCTTTCTTCGGCAGTACCACCAGATAGGTGTTCTTCTGCTTGTCGTCCTTGTAAATCGCCACCCCTGCGCCGCTCTGGGCTTTCAGGCTCTCCAGTTGCTGGCTGTAGCTGTCCATTTCGTTCAGGCGGGAAGTGATGACCGTTCCCTGATACCAGATTATCCCGCCCAGTATCATGATCAGCAGCGCGGCGAACAGAAATATCCAGCCCAGTGCGCTCAGAAGGGAGTATCTGACTATGCCCGTCAGTTGGTCGTTCTGTTCGCGGATAGCGTTGCTGATGCTCTGCGAGCTTGATTTCAAGTCCTCGCTGATAGACGTTTCCAGCCTCTCGAACTCGCGCTTCACGCTCTGCTCGGTATCCTGCGCCTGCTTCTTCGATTTCTCCTCGAAGCCCTTCGCCAAATTTAAAATCTCGCTCATAAATCATTCCTTTCAGTCGGATATTTTTTCCACCGTCCGGATCGGCAATGCTGATACTGTTTTTGGTTTCCCGCGCCACGCTCAGGCCGTAACTCTCC